>JBMOFX010000001.1:0-38953 GCA_049318665.1 Ilumatobacteraceae bacterium
ACTTGTCGTGCTGCTTGTAGTAGTCGGCGAACACGCTCGGGCTCTTCACGAACAGTTCGCCCGTGTGCTCCGGTCCGGTGCCGATGACCTCGTTGCCGTCGTCGTCGAACAGCTTCACCTCCACCATCGGCGCCGGCTGACCGCACGAACCGGGCTTGCGGAGTTGATCTTCAGGCCGGAGGATGCAGTTCACACCCAACTCGGTCGAGCCGTACACCTCGAACAGCGAGTCCGCCGGGAAGTACGCGAGGTACATCTGCTTGAGCGCAAAGCTCCACGGCGCGGCGTTGGCGATCATCCGCTTCATCGAGCTCACGTCGTAGCGGGCCTTCACGTCGTCGGGCAGGTTGCACACCATGCGGATCGGCGTGGGCGCACTGAACGTCGACGTCACCCGATACGTCTCCACGAGGCGGAGCCAGTCCTCCGGGTTGAACTTGCGCTGCAGCACCGTGGTCTGCCCGAGCGCCTGGGCGATGCCCAGGAACCCGCCAGGCCCGGAGTGGTAGAGCGGACCGGTCGGGATGTACACGTCGTCCGGCGTGTAGCCGATGAACCCCATCATCGCCGCCGCCTGTGCGGCGCCGGCGTTGCCGCGGCGGAGCGCACCCTTCGGCTTGCCGGTGGTGCCGCTCGTGTAGATCATCGTCGACCCGGGCTCCACACCATCGGGCACGGCGGGCGGCTCAGGTGACGCCGCCGCGATGTGCGCGTCGACGTCGATCATGCCTTCCGGCACCACGCCGTCGAACACCAGGTACTGCTGTACCTGGGGCAACTCGCCGCGGATGCGTTCGAACATCGGTGCGAATTCGGCGTCGACGTAGACGATCGTCGCGTCACTGTGGTCGGTGACGTACGCGGCCTCGTCGTCGCTGAGGCGGTAGTTGAGTGGCACGGCGGTGACGCCGAGCTTGCGTGCCGCATTGATCATCAGCACGAGCCCGATCGAGTTCTGCCCGCACCACACGACCTTCGACTCACCGGGCCGCACACCCAGGTCGAGCAACACGTGTGCGAGCCGGTTCGACTGTGCCTCGAGCTCACCGAAGGTGAGTCGTCGGAGCGTTCCGTCCGGCCGGTCGTCGACCACCGCCAGCTTGTCGGTCTGCGTCTGCGCGTACGTGCTCAGGAAGTCCCCCATCTGCACTTCGTAGCACCAATGCAGAACCGCCCGTGACGCAATGCCATGCTCGCGACATGGCAGCACGCATCATCAACGGCACCGCAGAGCTCAGGGCACTGATCGGCGAGCACATCGGCTACAGCGAGTGGCTCGAAGTCACCCAGGAGCGCGTCAACCAATTCGCCGACGCGACCGGCGACCACCAGTGGATCCACGTCGATCCTGAGCGCGCCGCGAAGGAGAGTCCGTTCGGCGGACCCATCGCGCACGGCTACCTCACCCTGTCGCTCGGCCCGGTACTTATGCCGCAGGTGCTCATCACCACCGGCTACAAGATGGGCGTGAACTACGGGTGCAACAAGGTCCGGTTCATGTCACCGGTGCCAGTCGGTGCGAAGGTGCGCCTCGGCGTCACCCTCCTTGCGGTCGAGGACATCCCCGGCGGCGCGCAGAGCACGTACTCGTTCAGCTTCGAGACCGAGGGTGCAACCAAGCCCAGCTGCGTCGCCGAGGTGATCTTCCGCAGCTACGAGTGAGTCGCGAGCGACGCCGACTCAGCGGAAGTTGGGAATGACCTCACGGGCGAAGAGCTCGAGCGTCTCGGTGCTCGGGTAGTCGGCGCACCACGGGATGAAGCCCGTGCAGCCGAGGTCGAGATAGGTCTGGATTTTCTCGGTCACCTGCTCGGGTGTGCCGACGAGGTTGTTGTCGCGCCACGTCTCGAAGGGCGCACCCCACAGGTTGCCGACGTTCGACGAGGTGATCTCGGCTTCGGTGCGACGGATGAACACCTCGGGCGACCAGGTCTTACCGATGGTCTCCTCGTCGCGGCCCACCGCCGCGCAGTGACCCTTCAGCACCTCACGCTTGTGTGCCCACTGTTCGGGGGTGCCGCCGAAGTTGCTGTAGTCGGCGTGCTTCGCGACGACCCGCAGGGTGAGCTGCTCGCCGCCGCCTCCGATCCAGATCGGGGGATGCGGTGACTGCAGCGGCTTGGGGTCACAGTTCGCACGCGACAGCTGGTAGTAGCGGCCCTCGTACGACGTCTCCTCCTGCGTCCAGAGGCTGCGGACGATCTCGACCGACTCGTTGAGCATGCCGATGCGATCCTTCGGCTTCGGGAAATCGAAGCCGTATCCCTTGTATTCGTTCTCGTACCAGCCGGCACCGATGCCCCAATCGAGGCGGCCACCGCTGATCACATCGACGGTGGAGGTGATCTTCGCAAGCACACTCGGCTGGCGGTAGCTGTTGCAACCAACCATCTGCCCGAGCCGCACGCGCGAGGTGCGCTGACTGATCGCGGCCATCGTGGTCCAGCACTCGAACACGGCCTCGTGCGCCGGGCGCGGGACGTTGTGGAAGTGGTCGTAGACCCAGATCGAGTCGTAGCCGAGTTCTTCGGCGAGCACGGCGATCTCGACCGCCTTGTTCCACTTCGCCGCGGCACCATCGATGCCTGCGAGTTCCATCTTCCAACCCTGTGGCATGAATGCACCGAAGATCATGTTGCTCATGCGGCGGACGCTACCGCCACCACTCGAGCCATCGAGGGTCCGACCGATTCGATCCGTTCGGACGGTCTTGTTTACGGTCACGCGATGCAGTTCGCAGTCGCCGACATCCACGAGGCCATCGCCGCCACGCGACCCGACGACGAGTGCCTCGTCTTCCGTCAGCACCGCCTCACCTGGGCGCAGGTGACCGAGCGGACGAGGCGGCTCGCCAATCACCTGCACAGCGCCGGACTCGGCGTGCGCGTCGAGCGCGAGCATCTCGCCGGTCACGAGAGCGGGCAGTCGCACCTCGCCGTCTACCTACACAACGGCAACGAGTACCTCGAGGCAATGCTCGGCTCGTTCAAGGCGCGGGTTGCGCCGTTCAACGTGAACTATCGGTACGTCGCTGAAGAACTTCGTTACCTCCTCAACGACTCACAGGCTGAAGCGGTGGTGGTGCACAGTCAGTTCGCCCCCACGCTCGCCGAGGTGCTGCCCGACCTGCCGAACCTGCGGGTGATCCTGCAGGTGCCCGACGAGTCGGGCAACGAGCTGCTCCCGGGCGCGGTCTGGTACGAGGACGCACTCGCTGCCGCGTCGGCCGAGCGGCCACCCGTGACGCCGAGCCCCGACGACCTGTACATCCTCTACACCGGCGGCACCACTGGGATGCCGAAGGGTGTGCTGTGGCGCAACGGCGACGCGAACATCGAGTGCTTCGGCGGCTCCCGCGCCGAGACGGTCGACGGCGTGCTCGCCGAGGCAACCGGCGGGCTACGTGCACTGCTCGCTCCCCCGTTCATGCACGGCGCGGGCCACTGGATGAGCTTCCGTACGTGGAACTCTGGCGGGTCGGTCTTCGTCCAATCCGTCCCCGAACGTCTCGACCCCGTCGACGTGTGGGGTCTGATCGAACGAGAGCAGCTCAACTTCCTGCTGATCGTCGGCGATGCCTTCGCCCGCCCACTGCTCGACGAGCTCGCTCGCGGGGCCTACGACCTGTCGTCGCTGACGGTGTTGTTGTCGGGTGGTGCCCCGCTGTCGGCTCACCTCAAGGACGAGTTCCTGCAACACCTGCCCACGCTGATGATCGTCGACGGACTCGGCTCGTCGGAGGCGGGGGGCCAGCTGTCGCACGTGTCGGCCGGCGGTGGCTCCACCACCGGCACCTTCGCCATCGCGCCGGGCAACCACGTGCTCTCGGCCGACCTCGATCGCGAGCTGCAGCCCGGTGACGACGAGCTCGGCTGGCTGGCGAAGAGCGGCAATCTCGCACTCGGCTACCTGGGCGACCCCGACAAGACGGCGCGCACCTACCCGGTCATCGACGGACAGCGCTATGCCGTTCCCGGTGACCGTGCACGGCTACGTGCCGACGGCGACATCGAGCTCCACGGTCGCGACTCGGTGACGATCAACTCCGGTGGCGAGAAGATCTTCGCCGAGGAGGTCGAGGCGGCCATCAAGCGACACCCTGCGGTGTACGACTGCGTGGTGGCCGGCAGGCCGAGCCCGCGCTGGGGCAACGAGGTGGTCGCGATCGTCCGGCTGCGTGACGGTGTCGCCGCCGACGAGGCGGCGCTGCTCGCTGAGGCCGAGCAACACATCGCTCGCTACAAGTTGCCGAAGGCGTTCGTGTTCGTGCCCGTCATCCAGCGCTCCCCGTCGGGCAAGGCCGACTACCGCTGGGCGAAGGAGCAGGCAACCGCCTGACCTCCGTCGGCCCCGTCCGAAGGATCAGTGGCGAGGGTCAGTGGCGGGGGTCGATCGGCGTGAGCGTGCCGAGTGCGTCTTCGAGCAGCTGGGCCGCATGGAGGGCGACGAGATCGCCGAAGCGACGGGCAATGAACTGGGCACCGACCGGCATGCCGTCGGCGAGCCCGGCCGGCGCGATGGCCGCGGGCAGGCCGAGCAGGTTCGCGGGCAGCACCGGGCGCATCGTGTCGATCGTCGCGAGACCTCCCTCGAGTGATGCGACGTCGGCACCGTGCGCGAAGGCCTGATGCGCCCAGGTCGGCGTGAGCAGCACGTCGAAGCCACCGGCGGCCGGGAAGAGGAACCGGTGGAACACCTTCTCGACCGCAAGCCGTTCGATCAGGCCCGCCGAGAACTCGGCCAACGACAGCGCCGGCGTGACCTCCTCGGCGTAGCGGATGAACGTCAGCGCATCGGGGCCGAGCACCTGCTCGAGCAACGGGAGTTGCTCGCGGACGTCGACGTTGATGAGGTTGCGCCACAGGTCGAGCGCCCGCTCGTACGACTCAGGCACCGCGTCGACCACGTCGCAGCCGGCGTCTGCGAGGGCATCGGCCGCATGCCGGATCGCGTGGACGATGCCAGCGTCGGTGGTGCCACCGGGAGGGTCTGCGCACACTGCGACGCGGAACGGACGGTCCGTCGCGGCCTCCTCGAACGGCACGAGGAGTGCGAGCGGGTCACGCACGTGCGGACCCGCTACCGCAAGCAGGCCGGCCCGCACGTCGGCGACGCGGCGCGCCATCACACCCTCCACCGCCATGAGCTGGAACATCAGCGACGGATCGGGAGGCGGCACCTCGGATGCAGCGGGGATCACGCCGGTCGACGGCTTGATCGACGCGATGCCGCAGCAGTGCGCAGGGTTGCGCAGGGAGCCACCGACGTCGTTGCCGAGCCCGATCGGGCTCATCCCTGACGCGAGCGCGGAACCCTCACCACCACTCGATCCGCCTGCGGTGAGCAATGGGTTCCACGGGTTCTTGGTGATGCCGTGCAACGTCGATTCGGTGGCAACGCGCAAGCCGAGATCGGGCAGGTTGGTGCGACCGATCGGGATCGCACCGGCGGCGCGCATCCGCTCGACCGCAGGCGCATCGGTGCCGACGAATGCATCGGCGAACACGACGAGCGAACTGGTCGTCGGTGTCCCTGCGAGGTCGATGTTCTCCTTCACGGTCATCGGCACACCGTGGAACAGGCCCAGCGGGTCACCGGCAGCGACGGCTCGGTCGGCGGTCTCGGCCGCGGCCAGCGCCTCGACGTCGAGACGACGAACGATGGCGTTGAGGGCCGGGTTGACCTCGTCGATGCGTTGCAGGTGCGCGCTCACCACCTCGACGCTCGACACCTCCCGGGCGGCGATCATTCCCGCCAGTTCGAGTGCCCCACGTCTCCACAGTTCATCGCCCATTCGGCGATGTTGGCACACGCGTGGCTCGTAGCCTCGCGTTGTGAGCGAACGATCGTGGGACAGCGAGGCCCTCCCGCAGGGCGAGGCAAAAGTGGCAGCCGTCCGTGAGATGTTCGACACGATCGCCCCGCGCTACGACATGGTCAATCGGATCATGACGTTCCGACTCGACGTGCGCTGGCGCCGACGAGCCGTCCGCGACCTTGCGCTCGCGCCGGGCAGCACGGTGCTCGACCTCGCCAGTGGCACCGGCGACCTGTGCATCGACCTCGCCGCCGCAGGTCTCGTCCCGCTGTCGATGGATCTCAGCTTCGGCATGCTCGCGGCCGACCGCAGCGGGGCGCCGCGGGCCCAGACCGACATCCTTCGCCTGCCCGTGCCCGACGGCGCGGTCGACGGTGTCACGTGCGGCTTCGCGCTCCGCAACCTGCTCGACCTCCCGACGTTCTTCGCCGAACTTGCCCGCGTGGTCCGCCCGGGCGGCCGGATCGCCTTGCTCGACGTGGGCGTGCCGCACAACTCGTTGATCCGTTGGGGCAACGGCATCTACTTCGGCAAGGTGGTGCCGAAGATCGGGGCGCTGCTCAGCGACGGCCCCGCCTACGCGTACCTCCCGAAGAGCGTCGCCTACCTCCCCTCGCGTGAGCAGCTGGTCGCCGACCTGCGCGTCGCCGGGTTCGGTAACGCCACGCATCATCAGCTGAGCGGCGGGCTCACGCAGCTGATGGTCGGCACCCGAGACTGAGGTGTCGATGCGCGCCGTCACCGCTCCCCTCGACGTAGCCGTCGACCTCAACGACGTCGCAGCCGGTGACGGGATGCTGTTCGTGCGCGACGGCGTCGGCGTCGCGGGGCGCGGCGTCGCCGCACGGATTCCCGCCGACGATGCCACGGCACTGCTGGCCTCGATCGAGCACGACGATCGGGTGGGCGGCAGATCGCCGATCGGCCTCGGATGGGTGCCGTTCACACCAGGCGGCGCCGGCGAGGTCGTGGTACCGGCGCTGCTCGTCGGCAAGGCCGCCGACGGGACGAACTGGATCACGCGTATCGACGGTGGCCTCGAGTCGCCGCCCGAGTTGCGCGCGGCCAGCCGGCCGAGCGCTCGTGCCCAGGCGTTCACGGTGCGGCCGCGCACACCGATCGATCGATATCTCGCTGCGGTCGTGGCCGCTCGCGACGCAGTACGCGACGGCACGCTCACCAAGGCGGTCATCGCCCGCGAGGTCGAGGTGAGCAGCGACGAACCGATCGACGTGCACGCGGTGCTGCTGCGGTTGCGCGCGTCGTTCGGATCGAGTCACCGCTACTCGATCGATGGTCTGATCGGCGCGTCGCCCGAACTGCTCGTCGCAGTCGACGGCCCAACGGTTCGATCGCACCCCCTCGCCGGTACCGCGCCGAGAACCGGCGATCCCGATACCGACGCAGCCATCGCCGCTGCGCTCATCGCCAGCACGAAGAACCAGGTCGAGCACCGCGTCGTGATCGACATGATCCACGACACCCTGCTGCCGTGGTGCAGCTACCTCGACTGGGAACCCGAACCCTCGATCATCACTGTCGCCAACGTCCAGCACCTCGGCACTGCGATGGAAGGTCACTTGTCCGATCCGCGACCGGACGTGATGGCACTCGTGCGGGCGCTCTGCCCGACCCCGGCCCTCGGCGGCTCCCCGCGCGACGCGGCACTCGAACTCATCCGCGACGCGGAGCAGTTCGAGCGGGGCCGCTACGGCGGTGCGGTCGGATGGCTCGATGCGAACGGCAACGGCACGTGGGCGGTCACCATCCGATGTGCCGAGCTGAGCGACGATCGGCGTTCAGCGCGTCTCGTCGCAGGCGGCGGCATCGTGGCGGCGAGCGACCCACTGGACGAGTTGGCCGAGACGCAGGCCAAGTTGCAGGCGATGCTGTCGGCGATCGTCCGCCCGTGAACTGTTCAGCGAGCGCTGACTGCTTCGACAGCAACCACGATCGCGCTCTGGAGCGCAGCGTGTCGCTCCACGTTCGCAGCACGATCGCTCGCGACCCTCACCAACACCGAGTGATCATGAGCGAGTGCGGCATCGAGCTCGGATCGTGTGGTGACGTCGACCGCCGGGAGGCCGTGCGCCCTCGCGAGCGCAACGAGATCGGTGCCGTGCGGCGTACCGAAGAGCTGTTCGAAGCGGGCACCGTCGAGACCCGTCGCCTGCGGCAGGAACGAGAAGATCCCGCCACCGTCGTTGTCGACCACCACGATGCGGGCCACGACATCGCGTCGCGCCAGCGCCGTGAGCGACGACGAGTCGTGCAGCAGAGCGACATCGCCGAGCAGCACCGTCACCGGCTCGCCGGTCGCAACAGCGACCCCGACGGCGGTGGCGATCGTGCCGTCGATGCCGTTGGCACCGCGGTTCGACCAGACGCTCGCAGTTGGCTCGGCAACACCGAACCACTCCACGTCACGAATCGGCATCGATGAGGCAACGACGACCTGACCGGACACACGACTGACGCAACGGGCCACCGCTGGCTCGTCGAGCGGGCCATCGTCGAGCTGCGCAGCGATCGCGGACTCGGCAGCCACGCTCGCGTCGCGCCAGCCAGCGAACCACGCTGCATCGATCGGCGTGCTCCATTGGGCCGCGAGCGCGTGGCACACCGATGACACCGCAGCAGTGATTCGGTGCGACACCCGATGCGCCGGATCGATCACGCCGACCCGCGGCGACACACGCACCTGCACGGCCTCGAGTGACGCGAGCCACTGCGCGGCAACCTTCGAGGCAGGCGGCTCGCCGAGGTGCAACACCACATCGGGCCGATGGTCACGAGCGAACCCTTCGTGGCGGAGCACACCGTCGAACGCCGACACCGCATGCGTTGTGCCACGGCACCCGGATCGCGGATCGGCGAGCACGGGCCAGCCGGTGGCGGCGGCGAGCGCCTCAACGGCGGCTGGATCATCCACACCACGGCCGGCAACGATCACGCCGCGTGCGTGCTCGACGATCGACAACCGAGCAAGGTCGGGTGCCGCAGGTACGAGGGAACCTTCGTACGGGCCGAGATGCGCGGCGGGCAACTCATACGCGTCGGCCACCAATGGCTCCCGGAACGGCAGGTTGAGGTGCACCGGTCCGGCGGCGGGTCCGAGCGTCGAGTCGAGCGCATGCCGAGCGAGCGATCGCCAGGTGTGGGCCGCCTCCATCGAGGCGACACCCGGGTCGTGGAACCAACGCACAGCGTCGCCGTAGAGCTTCGTTTGGTCGATCGTCTGGGGCGCACCGACGTCGCGCAGTTCGGGCGGGCGATCAGCGGTGAGCACCAGCAGCGGAACACCGGACAGGTGCGCTTCGGCCACTGCTGCATGGAAGTGCGTGGCCGCCGTGCCCGAGGTGCACAGCACGATCGAGGGCATGCCACTGGCCGTGCTGGAACCCAACGCGATGAACGAGGCCGTTCGCTCGTCGTGGGCCACCTCGATGCGAAGCTCGGGGCGGGCCGCGATCGCCAACGCCATCGGGGTGCTGCGCGAACCGGGCGCGATGACCGCATGGCGTACGCCGTCGCGGATCCACTGGTCGACCAACGTCGCACAGAACGTCGCCTGGGCCCTCGGAGTGTCCGGCGCAACGATCTCGGTGGGCACCCGAGGAACGATACGGCCCTATCGTGTGGACATGCGCACGGTGATCGACGTCGAAGTCTGGTCGGATGTGGTCTGCCCGTGGTGCTTCATCGGGAAGCGCAGGTTCGAACGGGCCGTCGCCGACGTGGCCGACGAGATCGAGGTCCGCTGGACCTACCGCCCGTACCAGCTCGACCCCACGGCGTCACCCGGCAAGGCCACCCCCGTCATCGAGGGCTACGCCAAGAAGTTCGGTGGTCCCGAGCGCGCTGCTCAGATCATCGAACAGGTCACCGCCGTCGCCGCCGGTGAAGGGCTCGAGTTCCGCATGGACCGAGCGCTCCGCGCCAACACGCTGCTGGCCCACCGACTGCTGTGGCTCACCGAGGCAACCGGCCATCAGCACGCGATGAAGGAGCGCTTGCTGCAGGCCTACTTCCACGACGGGCTCGACATCGGCGACCCCGATGTTCTGGCCGGGTGTGCCGCCGACATCGGTCTCGAGCGCAAGGCAGTGCGCGCATTCCTCGACAGCGACGACGGCGTCGCGGAGGTGCAGACAATGCTCCGGTTCGCCGCCGAGCACGAGATCACGGCAGTGCCGACGTTCGTGATCGCCGGCGCGCCCGGTGGTCAGTCGTGGATGGTGCCCGGCGCACAGGACGCCGAGGTGTTCGCATCGGTGCTCCGCCGCCTTGCCGCCAAGCGCGCCGATGACTGACTGGCGACCGCTGACCGGTCCGCTCGCCGCACACGTGCGCGGACGCGGCCCGCGCGTGGTGTTCCTTCACGGCTTCACCCAGACCGGTCGCTCGTGGGTGCCCGTCGCCGATCTCCTCGCCGCACGCGGCTACGAAACCATGGTGGTCGACCTCCCCGGCCACGGTGGGTCGAGCCGGCTGCGGGCCGACCTCCGGCGCGCGGCCGACCTGCTCGCCGCGACGTCCGGCCCTGCGACCTACGTGGGCTACAGCCTGGGCGGGCGCGTGGGTCTGCACCTTGGGCTGATGTTCCCCCACATCGCGGAACGTCTGGTGCTGCTCGGCGCCACACCCGGCATCATCGACGATGAGGAACGCGCCAATCGTCGCGCTGCCGACGAGCAATTGGCGGAGCGGATCATCGAGATCGGCGTCGAAGCGTTCATCGACGAATGGATCGCGCAGCCGCTGTTCGCCGGGCTCACGCTCACGCCCTCGGATCGAGCCGACCGCCTCACCAACACCGCAGAGGGATTGGCCTCGAGTCTCCGCATGGCCGGCACGGGCACACAGGTGCCCCTGTGGGACCGGCTACACGGATTCGCGACGCCGATCCTCGCGCTGGCCGGTGCCAACGACGCGAAGTTCTCTGCGATCGCTGAACAGATGGCGAGCCTGGCACCCGATGCCGAGTGGGACACGGTTGTCCACGCCGGGCATGCCGCCCACCTGCAACAGCCGGCAGCCGTGGCCGACCGCATCGAGCAGTTCCTGCCGACCGTCCCCGGCATCGTCGGCTGAACCCCGCCGCCGCCGCGGCCTCAGGACAACGCCATGCCCAACGTCGTGAGCGCGCCGACCGCGAGTTGCACCTTGCCGGTGGCGCCCAGCACGACGATCAGTTCGCGACCGCTCGCGCCGCCGAGCACGGCCCGCGCTGGCGCGACAGCCAGCACGAAGCCGACCAGTCCGATCGCCGCCCATCCATGCCCATCGAGCGCGGCGACAACGACGAGCGCAGCCGCGGCCACCAGCAACGCGACGTAGAGCAATCGGGTGCTCCGATCGCCGATGCGCACCGCGAGCGTTCGCTTGCCGGCCACCCGGTCGGTCGGGATGTCGCGCAGGTTGTTGACCACCAGCAACGCGCACGCCAACGAGCCGGCTGCAGCGCCGAGTACCCATGCCACAGCAGGAAGTCGTTCGAGCATGACAAAGGTGGTGCCGACCGTGGCGACGAGGCCGAAGAAGACGAACACGAACAGCTCACCGAATCCGTAGTAGCCGTAGGGGTGCTTGCCGCCGGTGTAAAACCATCCGGCGGCCACACTGGCAACGCCGACGACGATCAGCCATGGCGAGGTCGTGACGACGAGCACGAACCCGGCGACGGCGGCCACACCGAACGCGATCATCGCGGCGCGCTTTACCTCTGACGGGGTTGCGAGGCCACTCCCGACGAGGCGGACCGGGCCGACACGGACCTCATCGGTGCCGCGCACGCCGTCGCTGTAGTCGTTCGCGTAGTTGACGCCCACTTGGAGCGCCAGGCTGACGACCAGCGCGGGCACGACGGCCCACCAGCGCGCCCCGTACTCACCGACCCCCACCGAAGCGCCGAGCGCCACCGGCACGACGGCTGCCGGCAGTGTGCGGGGCCGGGCGCCGAGCACCCAGCGATGGGGAGAAGGTGGGGCGGAGCTCGGCGACGTCATCGGCTGCCAGTCTGGCCGACCGCCCCCTATCGTGCCCGCATGGCCGAGCTCGTCGCGATCGACCTCATTGCGGGCGATGCCTTCGTCACCGCGGTCCGACGCTGTTGGGATCGCGGCGACGCGGTGCTTCCGATCGATCAACGACTCCCCGCCGCCACACGTCAGGATCTCCTCGACGAGATGCGTCCGACCGCGATCATCGACGGCGACGGCGAGCGACTCCTACGCGATGGACGGCCGGCTGACGACGGTGACGCGTTGGTGATGCCCACCAGCGGGTCGACCGGACGACCGAAGGGCGTCGTGCTCACACACGCAGCGATCGAGGCGTCCGCGCGCGCTACCGCCGCACGGATCGGCACGCACCCCGCTGACCACTGGCTGGCGTGTTTGCCCGTGTCGCACATCGGTGGCTTCTCGGTCCTCACGAAGGCGTGGTCGGCCGGCACGCCGCTCACGGTGCTGCCGGGCTTCGACGTCGACGCGGTCGAGTCGGCCGCACGCTCGGGTGCCACGCTCGTGTCGCTCGTCGCAACGGCGTTGCGCCGCATCGATCCGACGCTGTTCCGGGTGATCGTGCTCGGCGGCAGCCGGCCTCCGGCCGACCGGCCTGCCAATGCGATCGCCACCTACGGCATGACCGAGACGGGGAGCGGGGTGGTGTACGACGGTGTCCCGCTCGATGGTGTCGACGTCCGCATCGATGCGGAGGGCGAGGTACTGCTGCGCGGCCCGATGCTGTTGCGCTGCTACCGCGACGGAACCACTCCGCTCGACGATGAGGGTTGGTTGCACACCGGCGACCTTGGGCACTGGCGCGATGACGGCCGACTCCATGTGGCGGGTCGGCGCGGCGACCTGATCATCACCGGCGGCGAGAACGTCTGGCCCGACGCGGTCGAAGCGGCGCTCGCCAGCCACCCGGGCGTGAACGACGTGGCCGTCGCCGGTGTCGACGACCCCGAATGGGGGCAACGCGTGGTTGCGTGGATCGTGCCGGCCGTCGGCTCGACCCCGACCCTCGATGGCATTCGTGCGCACGCCCGGGAGACGTTGCCCGCATACGCAGCGCCAAAGCAGATCGTGATCGTGTCGTCGATTCCCCGTACCACGCTCGGCAAAGTGGTGAGGGCGTCACTCACGGTGCCGAGCACCGCTGGGTAGTCTCGTTCCCTCATGGGGAACACGCTCGAGGGGCAGGTCGCGCTCGTCACTGGCGCGGCAGCAGGGATCGGTCGCGCGATCACACGACGACTCGTCGCCGATGGCGCGACGGTGATCGCGGGCGACATCGACGAGCCGGGACTGGCATCGCTGCGCGACGAGCTCGGCGATCGAGTCGTCGTCAGCCGCTGCGACGTCACCGATGAAGCATCGGTCGAAGCCTTGTTCACCTTGTCCGAATCACGCGGTGGCCTCGACATCGTCGTCGCGAATGCGGGCCGCGGCCACTTCTCGCCCATCGTCGACCACGACCTCGCGTCGTGGAACGACATCATCGGGCTCTGCCTCACCGGCGTCTTCCTGACGCTGAAGCACGCGGGCCGCACCATCAACGACGGCGGCTCGATCGTCACCATCGCGTCCCTCAACGCCGTCCAACCGGCCGAGGGCATGGCCGCATACTGCGCCGCGAAGGCAGGCGTAGCGATGCTCACCCAGGTGGCAGCGATGGAGCTCGGCCATCGACGGATCCGCGTCAACTCGGTCGCACCGGGTCTCGTCGAGACGAATGCGACGTCGGCGTTCTGGATGGTGCCGGGCGTGGTCGACGAGTTCGTCGACAACACGACCCTCGGACGCTTTGCGCAACCCGACGATGTCGCGGGCATGGTCGCGTTTCTTGTCGGGCCGGATGCGACCTTCGTGTCGGGCGCGTTGCACCACGTCGACGGTGGCGCAATGACGAAGCGGTATCCCGACCTGCCGCGAGCGTTCGAACGCCTCGCCGCCCCCGACACCTGATGGTTGATCGCGTCAACCGACCGCTTCCACGGGCGTATTGGCGCCTCGTCGCTGCGCATGGCATCTCCAACATCGGCGACGGGGTGTTCCTCGTCGCGCTGCCATTGCTCGCCGCTCGACTCACCCGCGATCCGGTCGCGATCTCCCTGATCGCCATGGCACAGGTGCTGCCGTGGCTCATCGTGTCACTTCCCGCCGGTGCGATCATCGACCGTTCCGATCGGCGGCGAGTGATGATCATCGCCAACGTGGTCCGCGCCGGAGCGCTCGGCGTGCTGTGTGCCGCCATCGTGGCCGACGTCGCCGCGGTGTGGATGCTGTGGGTGCTCGCGATCGTGGTCGGCACCGCCGAAGTGTTCTACGACCATTCCGCCGCCGGACTCCTCCCCGACCTCGTGCCGACCGAGCAACTCGAGCGAGCAAACGGTCGACTGTGGTCCGTCGAGTACGCCTCCAACACCTTCATCGGCACACCGATCGGCAGCCTCCTGTTCACCACGGCCGCCGTGCTGCCGTTCGGCGTCGACGGGATCAGCTTCATCGTCGCCGCACTGCTGATCCTCACGATCCGTGGATCGTTCCGGCACGCCTCGGCGACTCCGACCGGCCCCTCATCACTCACCGCCGAGGTGCGCGAGGGGCTGCGCTGGCTGTGGGCGCACCAACTGCTGCGCGCGATGGCGCTGTCATTGGCGCTTACCAACCTGGCGTTCCAGATTCCCACGGCGGTGTTCGTGCTGTTCGCTCAGGACGTCCTGGGCATCGGCGAACGCACCTATGGCCTGCTCTTCGCCGTCATGGGCGTCGGGTCGGTCCTCGGCGGACTGATCGGCGATCGGGTCGTGGCACGTCTTGGCAAGGCAGGCACGATCTATGTCGCGCTCGGGGTGTGGGTGCTCACGCTGCTCGCGGTGGGCATCTACCCGAGCACATGGTTCGTTGCGATCGTCCTGGCGATCGAGTCGTTCGTCGTGACCGTATGGAACGTGGTGTCCGGCACCCTTCGGCAGCAGGCCGTCCCCGCGCATCTGTTCGGCCGGGTGAGCAGCGCGTCGCGTTGGATCGCATGGGGAACCCTGCCAATCGGTTCGATCATCGGTGGACAGATCGCTGCGAGGGTCGGCTTCCGAGCGAACTACTTCGTTGCTGCGGCGGTGATGGTCGCTGCACTGATCGTGGCGTCGACGCAGGTGTCGCGGGCCAACATCGATCGCGCGATCGCCGACAACCGCGAGCCAACGCCGTCAGCCGACCCGACGCCGACGTCGCTGCCTCGTCCGGACGACCACCTGCTCGAGTGAGCGGGTGGACCTCGCCGCTCACGCCCCGCTGCGCACCCCGGCACCGCCGTCGATGACGTAGGTCTCGCCGGTGATCCAACTCGCGGCGTCGGAGGCGAGGAACGTGACGAGGTTCGCGATGTCTTGTGGCTCGCCAAGACGCTTCAACGGCAGTTGGCCGGCAAGTCGCTCGCCGAAGTTGTCGACGAGGAAGGCGGCGAAGTCGGTCTGCACGAGACCCGGGGCCACGCCGACCACGCGAGTGGGACCGAGCTCCGACGCGAGCTGACGGGTGAGGTGGATGAGCGCCGCCTTGGTGAGGTTGTAGACCCCGAGCCCGCCCTCGGCGCGCAACCCGCCGACCGATGCGATGTTGACGATCACTCCCGGCCGGTGCTGGAGCGAGGCGTCCCACGCTGCCTGGCTCCAGAACAACGGTCCGCGCAAGTTGACCTGGAAGGTCTTGTCGTAGCGAGCTTCGTCGACACCGAGCGTCGCGCCGAAGTAGGGGTTGGTGGCAGCGTTGTTGACGAGGATGTCGAGTCCACCGAAGCGCTCGATCGTCGCCTGCACGGCTGCACGGCCTGCCTCGACGTCTCCCGTGTTCGCGGCGTAGACCTCGACGTCGCCGCCGATCTCCGCAGCCGCTGCCTCGAGCTGGTCGAGCTTGCGCGAGACGAGCATCACCTTCGCCCCGCTCGCGGCGAGCGTCGCCGCCACGGCCTTGCCGATGCCCCGTGATGCGCCGGTGACCAGCGCGACCTTGCCGTCGAGTGAGATCTGCATGCCGGCGACCCTAATGGGTCACTCGGTCTGGACCGGTTCCCAGGCAGGTTGCTCTGCAGCGCGTTCTCCGCGCTCGACGCGAACTCTGCTCACCCGTCGGCCGTCCATCTCAGCGACGGTGAACTGCCAGCCCTCCAGTTCGATCACCTCACCCAAGCTCGGCACGTGGCCGAGGGTGTTGAAGATCAGTCCGCCGATGGTGTCCCAATCGTCGTCGGGGAGGTCGGCTTCGAGCAGGTCTTCGAGCTCGTCGATCGCCACACGTCCGCTCACGAGGTACGCCGCCTCACCGAGGTGCTGCACCTCGATGTCCTCGACGTCATGCTCGTCGTTGATGTCGCCGACCAGTTCCTCGAGGCAATCCTCGAGCGTGATGAGGCCCGAGATCGCGCCGTACTCGTCTGCGACGATCGCCAGGTGGAACTTCTCCGCCTGCATCTCCCTCATCAGCCGGTTGAGCGGCTTGGTCTCTGGTATGAACCGCACGGGTCGGACGAGGTCGACGACGGGCCGCGCGCCGCCCCCCTCGCGCTCGATGCGCATCAGATCCTTCGTGTACGCCAGCCCCACGACGTCGTCATCGTCATCATCCGGGCCGAGCACCGGCAGGCGACTGAACCCGTGTTCCACGGCGACATCGAGCGCCTGTGTGACGGTGGCGAGATGGTCGACCGTCACCATGTCGGGGCGAGGCACCATCACCTCGCGTGCGATGGTGTCGCCGAACTCGATGATCGACTCGATGAGCTCTCGCTCCTCGTGTTCCACCACCCCGTCCTCGGCCGCTGCCTCGACGATGCCGAGCAGTTCCTGCTCGTTGACGAACGGGCCTTTCTCGAGGCCCTTTCCTTTGACGATGACGTTGGTGAGGCCGATGAGGCCACGCGAGATCCACCGCAACAACGGGAACTTCACCAGCGCGCTGACAGGACGCGACGTGAGCCGCGCTGCGCGCTCGGGATAGAGCACCGCGTACGTCTTCGGCACCGCCTCGGCGAGCACGAAGAACACGATCACGTTGAGCACCACACCGATCGCCACACCGATGCCGCCGAACAGCTCGGCGGCGAGGATGCCGGTGAGTGTCGCTTGCACGGTCTGGCAGATGTTGACCGTGAGCAGCAGCGGGTTGACCCACCGCTCCGGTTCGCTGGTGAGCCACAGCACGGCCTGACCGGACTTCGTGCCCGTCTCGGCCATCGTGGTCGCACGATGCCTGCTCACCCGCGACAGGCCCATCTCGGCGATCGAGAGGAACGTCAGCACGACCAGCAGCAGCAGGATCGCCGCAAGCATCGTGACGTCGGCGGCGCTCATGCCTGCTCCTGCCGGAAGCCCGCTGGTGTCGGTCCGTGCCAGTGGTGCTCCTCGAGCAGCCGTCGCTCGGTGGCGCGCATCGCGATGGCCTCATCGTCGGTTGCGTGGTCGAGCCCGAGCACGTGAAGGGTCCCGTGCACGAGGAGCAAGGCAAGCTCATCATCGAGCGTGCCCGCGTGCTCGGGCGCCTGCTTGGCGGCGATCGCCGGGCAGATCACGACGTCACCGAGGAGCAGCGGGAGATCGCCCGGGTCGAGCGGGGCGCGATCGGGCCCACGTGGGGCGCCCGCATCCACCACGGCCGTGACCTCGTGCCCGTCGAGCGGAAACGCCAGGACGTCGGTGGGTCCGGGCTTGCCCATGTACTGCTCGTTGAGATCGGCGATGTCGGCTTCACCGACGTAGAGGACCGAGAGCTCCGCGAGCCCACGCACACCCTGGTCGCGAAGCACGTCGAGTGCCAGTCGCTGCCAACGTTCGAGCTCGATCGGGACGTCGTCCTGCTCGTCGGCGCAAAACACCTCGGGCTCTCCCTCGCCTCCCACCCGGTGGGCTCCGGCGACGCGCGGTCGATGCGGGTCAGCCACGGTTCCGTCCCGCTTCGCTGCGCTGCGAGTCCTCGGCTGCGGAACGCTCGTACGCAGCGACGATGTCGCCGACGATGCGGTGACGCACCACGTCGCCGACACCGAGGTGGACGAACGCGAGTCCATCGATCCCCTGGAGCACGCGCTCGAGGCCGAGCAGGCCGCTGCGACCGTCAGGGACGTCGATTTGCGTGGTGTCGCCGGTGACGACCACCTTCGAACCGAACCCGATACGTGTGAGGAACATCTTCATCTGCTCAGGCGTCGCGTTCTGCGCCTCATCAAGGATGATAAAGCTGTTGTTCAAGGTCCGGCCACGCATGAAGGCGAGCGGTGCCACCTCGACGGCCTGACGCTCCAACAACTTCTGGGCGCCTTCGGGTTCGACCATGTCGTACAACGCGTCGTACAGCGGGCGCAGGTACGGATCGATCTTGGCCATCAGATCACCCGGCAGGAAGCCGAGTCGCTCACCGGCTTCCACCGCGGGTCGCGTGAGGATGATCCGCTGGACCTGCTTGCTCTGCAACGCCTGGACGCCCATCGCAACCGCGAGCCAGCTCTTCCCGGTGCCCGCGGGGCCGAGCCCGAAGGTGATGACGTTGTTGCGGATCGTGTCGATGTAGCGCTTCTGACCGGCCGTCTTCGGACGGATCGGGCGCCCCTTGGTGCCGCGCATGATGTCGTCGGTGAGAACCGTGCTCGGGCGCTCGTCGTGTTGCACCATGTCGATCGCTCGGGCAAGCACGACCTCGTCGAGGTGCTGGCCGCGTTGCAGCAGCACCACGAGCTCCTCGACCAGACGCCCGGCGCCGGATGCGTCCAATCCTTCGAGGTGCACCTCGTTGCCGCGCACCACGATCGCCGTCGTCGGAAAGGCTCGCTCGATCTGGCGCAGGAACACGTCACGGGGACCGCACAGGGCGGGCATGACGTGGGGACCGGGGACGACGACGGTGTACGAAGCTGTCGTCGGGGTCATCTGGAGGCGCTGGCGGGGAGCATCTTCGTGCAGGGTAGCCCCGGCGCGCCGGTCGGTCACGCGCGTTCCCCGAACTGCCCGGGTCACCGCCTGTGACAACTGCTCACTCTACGTGAGGTACTAAACGCCCGTTGTGTTTTTCTGGCGCACCGCTTACCATGACGAGGCCGCGCGCAGCGTGGCGGACGGGTGCTGACGGATGAACCACACGATTCGCGACGCGCAGGCCGGCGACGGCATCGACCGCTCCACCCATTCGGGTTGGGCCGCGGGCGTCGTTGCGGTTGCGTCCGTGGTGTCGGTGATCGCGTTCACGTTGCTCGAGTGGGGTCACGCGCTCGCCACCGCGGCGCTCATCCTGTTGGTGCCGACGCTGATGTTCGGCGCTCGAGCGCGTCGAACGCCTGCCCCGCTGCTGATCGCTGTCTGCGTCGGGTGTGCTGCATTCGGCGCCGCGTACCTCGGAGGGAACTGGTTCACCGACCGCGGTACCGGTCTCCTGGTGACGAATCTGCTGCTCTTGATCGGGCTCGCCTCAGCGATCGGTGGGATCGGGCTGCTGCTGCACTCCCGCCGCGGCACCGAGACCCTGTCGGTTCTCGGCGACTCGATCCTCGTGTGGCTTGGCAGTTGGCTCGTTGGTTGGGTGGCCGTCAGCCAGCCGATGGCCTCACACCACACCGACTCCGTCCTCAACATGCTCGTCGAGAGTCTCGTCTTCCCCACGGGCGCCGTCCTGCTGTTCATCACCACCGTGCTGCTGCTCGGACAACGTCGACCGAACCTCGCCGGCCAGTTCCTCGCGATCGCGATCGTGGCGATCGTCTGCAGTTCGGTGGTCCGCTTGCTGCAGATCTCCGGCCAGGTCAGCGATGTCCGAGCGCTGTCGGAGGCCGCGCTCGCCGTCGCAGTCATTGCGGTGGCGGTCTCGATCGTTCTCGGGGCCACCTCGCGAGGCGCACAGCCTTCCGGCCCGACTCGCACGCTCAGCCCCATGCGGCGTCAGGCACAGCTCGTCCTGACGACGGCGTCGCTCGTCTTTCCGGTGGTCGTGCTCGCCGCGAGTGGACCGAACAACGTCGGCGATCGGATCGCCCGCAGCATCGTTGCCTTCATCCTGGCCGTCGCGGTCATCTTGAGGGTCCTGCAGTCGATCCGCTCCTCCGCCAAGGCTCATGCCAATCTGCTGCGTCGCGCCCAGACCGATCCGCTCACGGGGCTCCCGAACCGGATGGTCGTGCTCGAGCGGATCTCGTCGTACGTTCACGAGTCGTGGTGCTCCGATCGCGTACCAACGGTCTTCTTCCTCGACCTCGATCGCTTCAAGAACATCAACGACAGCCTCGGCCACGCTGCCGGTGACGAGGTGCTCCGCATGGTCGGTCGACGACTGGTCGAGGCCGCTCCCAGCGGGGCAATGGTGGCGCGACTCTCCGGCGACGAGTACGTGATCCTCGATCCGACCACGCCGTCGCTCACCGCCGCCGCGGCGGTCGCCGAACGACTGCTCGCCGTGTTCCACGATCCGTTCCCGCTCCCAGAGGGCGATGTGTTCGTCACCGCGAGCATCGGTGTCGCCTCGGTCGAGTCGGTCTCGGCCAAGCCCGACGACATCCTCCGCCACGCCGACACCGCCATGTACCGAGCCAAGGACGCGGGCCGCAACTGCGTCACCTTCTACAACGACACCATGCACCAATCCGCGGCACATCGACTCGCCGTCGAGACGGCGCTGTACCGCGCCATCGATCGAGAAGAGCTGCGGATGTTCCATCAGCCGATCCTCGATCTCGACACCGGTGATGTGGTGGGGTTCGAAGCGCTGATGCGGTGGGACCGCAGTGACGGATCGGTCGTGTCGCCCGCCGAGTTCATTCCCATCGCCGAGGACACGGGCACGATCCTGCAGATCGGCGCGTGGGCGCTGCTGGAGTCGCTCAACCAATTGCGTCGGTGGATCGACGACGGTGTGTGCTCCCCCACCGCCACCATGTCGGTCAACGTCTCACCTCGCCAGCTCGCCGACCCCAACCTTCCCAGCATCATCCGCGAGGCGCTGGCGCTCTCGGGGGTCGACTCGAGCCTGCTGTGGGTCGAGATCACCGAGAGCGTGATGATCACCGAACCCGACGTCGCCCTGCGGACGCTGCAGCAACTCAAGGCGCTCGGCGTTCGAGTCGCGCTCGACGACTTCGGCACCGGCTACTCGTCGTTGTCGCTCCTGCGGCAGTTCCCGCTGCAGCGCCTCAAGATCGACCGTGCGTTCGTCCAAGGTGTGGCCGACAATCCCAGTGATCGCTCGCTCGTACGGACCATCATCGCAATGGGCACGTCGCTCGGCCTCGACCTCGTCGCAGAGGGTGTCGAAACCCTGCAGCAGATGGAAGTCCTGCACAGCCTCGGCTGCCACAAGGCGCAGGGCTACCTCATCAGCCTTCCGGTTCCGGCAGACGCCATGCGGTCGACCGTGTCGGCGTTGCAGCGGCTGGGCACCTACCCGCCGCTGCATGGAGCCGACCCCGTGGGCGCACGCTGACGGCGATCCCCCGAGTCAGTCGCGGCGGCGACGGCGGCCCTCGCGCCCACCCTCGGCGTCAGCTGTGGGCATCGAGTTGGTGAGCGGTCCGATCAGGGTGATGATCTCGTCAACGGTCGGTCGAGCACCAGGAACCCGCTCGTCGAGTGCGAGACGCATGGCAGCGAGGTGTTCGGGGGACGTGCCACAACATCCGCCGACGATGCGTACACCCGTGTCAGCGGCGAGCCGCGCGTAGGTTCCCATCAGTTCAGGTGTGCCCGTGTACACGATCTCGGTGCCCTGGAAACGTGGGATGCCGCAGTTCCCTTTGGCGATGATCGGGTGAGCACTTGGGTTCATCTCACCGACACTCACGAGGATGTCGGACGCTCCGACGCCGCAGTTGGCGCCGAACGCAACGGGCGGCACCTCGAGCCCATCGAACACCTCGGCGAGCGCGCCGGGCATCAGACCCATCATCGTGCGCCCGGCGGTGTCGAATGAGCAGGTGGCGGTGTAGGGCATTGCTTCGGCGATGGCAGCTTCCGCTGCCGCACGAATCTCCTCCGCGGACGACATCGTCTCGATCCACACCACGTCGGCGCCGCCATCTTTCAGACCGCGGATCTGCTCGCGGAAGCTTGCCATCGCGACGTCGTGGGTGAGCGCACCCATCGGTTCGAAGAGCTCACCCGTCGGTCCGACGGAGCCGGCAACGACAACGGGGCGATCAGCGGCATCGGCAACCTCACGCGCGAGTCGAGCGGCCAACGACGCGAGCTCGAACACCCGGTCCTGCGCGTGGTGCAACTTCAGCCGCTGTGCCGTGCCACCGAAGGAGTTGGTGAGGATGATGTCGGCACCTGCGTCGATGAAATCGCGAAACAAACCCTGGACGACCTCTGGTGCCTCTTCGTTCCACAACTCCGGCGCGTGCCCGGACGGCAGACCGCGCTGGAAGTAGTTGGTGCCGGTCGCTCCGTCGGCGAGCACGACGTCGTTGGTTGCCAGCAGTTCGGCGAGGGACGTTCGCATGAACCCCAGGTTACGCGGTGTATGCAGGATCGAACGGTGTGCGTGCGAAGACCTCGCGCACCATCGGCTCGAACGCTTCGAGCGGCAGCGTCGGATAGGTCGGATCGAACGACGCCTGATCCCACCGCTCACAGAACATCGCACAGGTGTCGAACCACTCGTGCTCGCGGTGTTCATCGCGCGCGTGGGGGTCGAGGCCGCGATGGTGGCCGTAGTACACCATCTGGAACGCACCGTGCATCAGCACGGTCCAGGTCACCTCGGCCCGCACGTACGGGCGGAGGATCGCTGCCGCCACCTGCGAGTGGTTGTCGGGAGCAAGGTCGTCGCCGATGTCGTGCAACAGGGCGCCGACGATCATGTCGATGTCGGCGCCGTCGGCCTGGGCCCTCGTGGCCGTCTGCAGCGAGTGCTCGAGACGCGTCACCTGGTACCCCGCGAGGCCATCATCGAGCTTGCGGAGCGATGCGAGCAGCCGATCGGGGAGCGCTCGCGCGTACTCCTGCTCGAGACCGTGGAGGAAGTCGTACTCCTCCTTCGTGCCGTCCTTCATCTGGCGGAATGCGACCTGGTCCATGGTCACACCTTCGCGCTCACGTCGGCACGGGACAGCACGCGATAGCGGCTCGCCGGGGCATCGTGATCGATGTAGCAGCCCTGCAGGTGCCGAGCACCCTCCGCGGTGTCGTACGACGTCCGCCCGTGGAGCACGCGATCGTTCGAGAAGATCATCGCGTCGCCCGCATCGAGGCGGAAGGTGATCTCGAACTCCGGGTCGATGAGCAGCGACGCGAGGAGCCGCCTCGCCCGCTGGAAGGCCACGGTGTCTGCTGGCGACATGAGCGGCAGGTGATCGAGCTTCGGGCTGTAGTGCAGACCGGTCACCCGGCCGCGATGATCGACGGCGACGATCGGCCGATGCGACACCAGCGACGTGTCGGCATCGCGGAACGTGAACCGAACCACGGTGTCGGTGAGGAGCCGGAACGCGTGCTCATCGATCGCACGAAGCCGGTCGGTGACCGCGATCGCATCGACCAACGTTGACAACCCGCCACTCGTCTCGTTCACCAGGCAGTGCAGGAGCTGGATACCGGGGACGGGCTCGCGGTAGGGGTTGTCGGTGTGCGGGCCGAGGGCGATCGAACGGTACGCGAGGTCGTTCGAATCGGGTTCGGAACGCACGTCGAACATGACCCCGAAGTTGGTCTGCCTGACGTGTCCGAACAGCGACGCGATGTCGAGCACCGTCCCGTCGGTGGTGGGCGAGTCGTGGACCACGATGGTGCCGTAGGCGAGGAAGTCGTGGAGCGCCGCATGAAGGGCACCAACGTCGGCGGAGACAGCGCGCCAGTCGTGACGCGGCGGCGAACCCAGCGACGCCGTCCACGCGATCGGCTCGGGGCAGCGATCGTCCGGCACGAGCGCACTGGCAAGGAAGGCCGATGCGTAGGTTTCGCGATGTCCGTCGCTGAACTCGACGGTGACTGCGGAGTCCGTCACCGTCGCGTCAACGATGGTGAGGTCGGGGTCGAGCTGGTGGGGGTCGAACGTGCGTTGGTCGCTCACCAGATCGAGCTGCGTGGGGTCCTGCGTCCATTCGCGAAGCCACAGTGCGGGGACCGGTCGAGTGACACCATCAACGGTGACGACGAGCATTCGATCGGCCAGGGAGAACGAGATGTCGGGCACCGGGTCATCGTAGACACCGCGCCCCGCGCGTCACGCAGTGACACCCTTCGGTGCCTGCTGGTTCATGAAGCCGAACATGTACCCCGCCACGCGGCGCATCTGGATCTCCTCTGCGCCCTCGGTGATCCGGTACCTGCGGTGGTGTCGGTAGATGTGCTCGAACGCCTTGTGGCGCGAGTAACCGAGCCCTCCGTGCACCTGCATCGCGCGATCGGCCGCCTCACAGCACAACCGGTTGGCCCAGTAATTGCACATCGAGACCTTGTCGCTCTGCGAGAACGCGCCGTACTTGTCCATCGACCAAGCGGTCTTGTGAATCAGCGCGCGGAGCATCTCGCACTGCGTCTGCAACTCGACCAGCGGGAACTGGATCGCCTGGTTCGAAGCGAGCGCCTTGCCGAACGGCTTGCGCTCTTTCGCGTACGCCACCGACTGGTCGATGCAGTACTGCGCGGCGCCGAGGCTCGATGCCGCCTGGCGGATGCGGTTCTCGTTGAAGAAGTGCTGCACCACCTGCAAGCCGGTTCCCTCACCACCGAAGATCGCACCGTGCGGCACACGGACGTCGGTGAGGCGGATGTGGGCATGATCGGTGGGCATGTTGAAGGTCCACAGGTATTCGAGGATCTCGAAACCCGGGCTCTTCGTCGGGACGAGGAACGCCGTGATGCCGTGGCCGTCGCCGGCCTTGCCGCTCGTGCGGGCCATGATCATGTCGTACTGCGCCCGATGGATGCCGGTGTTCCAGGTCTTCTCGCCGTTGATCACCCACTCGTCACCGTCGCGGACCGCGGTGGTCTCCATGTGGGTCGCGTCGGAGCCGTGAGCCGGCTCGGTGATCCCGAAGGCGAAGCCCTTCCGCCCTTCGGCGAGATCGTCGATCCACTCGGCCTTCTGGTCGTCGGTGCCGTAGGCGATCATCAGCAGCAAACCGACGTTGTTGCCGACGATCGAGTGCTCGTTCTGGAGGTCGTTGTGGAGACCGAGGCCCTGGCGAGCGAAGTGCTCACGGATGATCGCCATGCCGAGGTTCGTGCCGTCCTGACCGCCGTACTCCTTCGGGAGCGGATAGCGGTAGTGGCCCGCAGCGTCGGCCCGGCGTCGAGCTTCGTGGAGCAGCGCCTCCCACGTGTCGTTGGGAAGCCCGCCGCGCTCCCAGTCGGTGCGGGCGTCTTCGCGCCGATGGTCGAAGAAGCGGATGTTGTCATCCTGCTGTTCGAGCGGCTTGATCTCACGCTCGATGAAGTCGTCCAGCACGATGAGGTAGTCGGTGAGCTCCTGGGGCAGGTCGAAGTCCATGACCGGACCCTACGGAACCACCTCCGACCACATCGTGCTGGACGGCGTCAGCCGCTCATGCGGCCGCTGCTGTCAGGCGAGCAGCTTTGCCTTCTGTGCCGCGAACTCGGCGTCGGACAGCACACCCTTCGCGTGAAGATCGGCGAGCGTCGCCAGATCCTGCGCGGTGCTGCCGGTGGTCGCGGTCTGCTGCACGTACGAGCGGAAGGCCTGCTCCGACTGCTGGGCCCGCTCGATCTGACGCTCGGCCATCCCGCCGCCTCGGGCGATCAGGTACACGAACACACCCAGATAGGGAACCACGATGATCACGATCGTCCACAGTGCCTTGCCGCCGCCGGACAGGCTCCGGTCGCGGATGATGTCGCCGAACACATTGATCACCAGCATGATCCACAGGAAGAACAGGAAGAACCAGATCAGGGACCAGAGAACCTGACCCACACCCCACGTCGCTGCCAACATCGTTGTACTCCTCGTCTCGGGTACCGAACCATCGGCACCGCTCGTGGTGAGAGTACGGCACGCGGCGGGTCCGGTTCGTAATGTGCCGTGGGTGAGGGTGACGCGAGCCGAACTGAAACGCGACGCGATCGCCGGCATCCCGGGCGCGATCAGCAGCGTGCCCGACGGGATGGCGGCCGCCGTGCTGGCTGGCATCAACCCGATCCACGGTCTGTACGCCAGCTTCGCCGGACCGACTGTCGGCGGCTTGGCCACCAGCACCCGACTCATGGTGATCACGACCACCAGTGCGGCGGCCCTCGCCGCTGGCTCCGCATTGAAGAACGTCCCGGCGGCCGAGCGGCCGCAGGCGATGTTCCTACTCACGCTCCTCGCCGGCGCGGCGATGATCGCGGCCGGCATCGCGAAGCTGGGCCGCTACACCCGCTTCGTCACCCAGTCGGTGATGATCGGATTCCTCACCGGTGTCGCCGTCAACATCGTGTGCGGGCAACTCAGGGACCTCACCGGCACCGATCCGGACGGCCGGTTCGCCGTCACCCGAGCGTTCTGGGTGGTGACTCACCCCGGTGAGATCCACGTGCCATCGCTGCTCGTCGGGCTGGGCGCGATCGCACTGCTGCTCCTCCTTGCGCGAACGCCACTGCGTTCGTTTTCCGCGATCATCGCATTGGTCGTCCCAACAGCCGTGGTGCTCATCGCCGGACTCGATCGCGTGGCGCGTGTGTCGGATTCCGGCGAGATCCCGCAAGGCATCCCCCTCCCCCACCTCCCCGAGCTGTCGCAGTTCTCGATCCCGTTGGTCATGGGAGCGCTGACGGTGGCAGCGATCGTCCTGGTGCAGGGCGCAGGGGTGAGTGAGTCGGCGCAGAACCTCGATGGCACCACCTCCGACGCCAACCGCGACTTCATCGCACAAGGCGCTGGCAACGTGGCCTCGGGTCTCTTCCTCGGCCAACCGGTGGGCGGTTCGGTCGGCCAGACAGCGCTCAACGTCGCCGCGGGAGGACGGACCCGGTGGGCGGCGGTCTTCAGCGGCATCTGGATGCTGCTGATCCTGGCGTTGTTCTCCGGGGTCGTCGGCAAGGTGGCGATGCCGACCCTCGCCGCCGTGCTCATCGTGGCCGGCGCCGGTTCGATCCGCACCCGCGAGGCGCTGGCGGTGTGGCGCACGAGCCTCACCGCGCAGGTGGCGATGGCCACCACGTTCCTCGCCACCCTGGTGCTGCCCGTCGCCGCGGCGGTCGGCATCGGTGTCGCGCTCTCGATCATCCTCCAGCTCAATCGCGAGGCCCTCGACCTCGCCGTCGTCGAGGTGTACTTCACCGACGAAGGACGTCCCGCCGAGCGCCCAGCGCCGGCGCGGTTGCCCGACCACGGCGTCACCATCCTCGCTGTCTACGGCAGCCTGTACTACGCAGGTGCTCGCACGCTGCAAGCGAGGCTTCCCGATCCAACGGGAACTACTCGTCCAGCAGTCGTGCTGCGGCTGCGAGGTCGGATGACGCTCGGCGCCACCTTCTACGCGGTGCTCGAGCAATACGCGTCGCGGCTCGCCGCGGTCGGCGGCACACTCACGCTCACCGGGCTGGCGCCCGGCGTCGTGCAGCAGATGGAGCGCACTCGTCGGTTCGACATGGCCGGCCCGGTGACCCTGTACCCCGCCACCGAAGTGCTGTTCGAGTCGACCGAACGCGGCTACCGCGACGCACAGGCGTGGACCGTCACCCACCGAACGCACGAAACGACCGAAGCGAACGAACCGAACGAACCGAACGAACCGACATGACCGACGTGCTCCCATCGTGGCGACCGGGTGCCACTCGTGATGCGCTCGTCGGCTTCTTCGATGCCGCGCACGACATCCCGCCCAGCGACCGGGTGGCCGTGTTCGACAACGACGGCACGTTGTGGTGCGAGAAGCCCGCGTACCCCCAGCTGTCGTTCTACGTGCACGAACTCGCCGATGCCGCGCAGCGCGATGCGGACCTCGCGTCGAGGCCGGAGTACGACGCGTTGCTTCGCCGAGACGGCGCCCGCATCGCCGAGTTGGGAGTACCCAGGATTGCGTCGGCGTTGCTCGAGTTGTTCGTCGGACTCTCGCCGGAGGAGTACAGCCGGCGTGCCCGCCGGTACTTCGCCGAAGCAGCCCACCCGACACTCGCACGGCCGCTGCGGTCCACCGTCTACCAACCGATGCTCGAATTGATCGATGCGCTTCGAGCCCACGACTTCAGTGTGTTCATCGTGTCGGGCGGTGGTGTCGAGTTCGTCCGATCGATCAGCCTCGACCTGTACGGGGTACCGCCAGAAGGAGTCGTCGGCAGCATGATCGCGTACGAGCAACGAACGGTCGACGGCGCACCGGCGCTCGTGCGTACCGCCACACTCGACGGCCCTGCCAATGAAGGAATCGCCAAGGTCCACGCGATCCAACAACACCTGGGCCGCCGCCCGATCCTCGCCGCGGGCAACTCGCCCGGCGATAGGGAGATGATCGAGTGGGCGGTTGCGTCGACCGGCCCCACGCTCGGGCTGCTGATCGACCATGACGACGACGTCCGCGAGATGGCCTACGAGAGTGTGGCCGGCACGTTCCACAGTGACGAGCGGATCGTCGACGTGGGCCGCGCTGCGGGCTGGGTGGTCGCGAGCATGCGGCACGACTGGGAAGCGGTCTTCCCGTCGTGATCATCGCAACGTCGGAGGGCGTGAGCCTCAGCGTGACAGCGGCGTTCGCCACGTCGATCGTGCTCTACGGCCTGGTGTCGGCACGGCTGACCCGATGGAACGTGACAGCTCCGATGGTGTTCCTGGTGCTCGGTCTCGTGCTGGCCAACGGCCCGACCGGCTTCCTCGAGGTCCATCTGGGATCCGAAGGCATCGCGTTGATCGCGGAGATCGTGCTCGCCGTCGTCCTCTTCGGTGATGCGGCAGGCATCCGCCTCGGCGATCTGCGTCGCGACGCCGGGCTGCCGGCGCGGTTGCTGCTGATCGGTCTCCCGATCACGATGGCGCTTGGCACGCTGGCGGCGCACCTGCTGCTGCCGGGCTTGTCGTGGTGGGTGTGCGCAGTGATCGGCGCTGCCGTGGCCCCCACCGATGCCGCGCTCGGCTCCGCGATCGTGAGCGATCGCCGGATCCCGCTCCGCGTTCGACGACTGCTCAACGTCGAAAGTGGACTCAACGACGGTATCGCCACGCCGTTCGTCAACCTGTTCATCGTGGCCGCCGTCGCCGGCACGGCACTGCAACGCGAAAGCAATGGCCGCGCGCTGCTCGGATTGGCTGGCGGGGTCGTCGCCGGCATCGTCATCGGTGGCGGAGGGGCGTGGTTGATGCACCGCGCCGACCTCGCCGGGTTGGCGACGCGTTCGCAGCGCAGCGTCGGCGTGGCCGCGCTCGCACTCCTCGCCTACGCCGGCACCGTCGTGCTCCACGGCAATGGCTTCGTGGCCGCCTTCGTCGCCGGCCTCGTGTACGGAGCCGTCAAGGCCCGGTCGCGAGACGACGACAGCGCGGAGGTACCGCCCGATCCACACGACTCGCTCGAACTCACCCATGAACTCGGGTCGCTCGGGTCGATGATCGTGTGGTTCCTGGTGGGCGCCGTACTGGTACCCACCCTCGCCGATCTCACCGCCGGCGAGGCCGTGTTCGCGGTGCTGGCGTTGACGATCGTGCGGATGGGTCCGGTCGCGCTGTCACTACTCGGTGCCGGACTCGATCGGGCGACCATCGCAGTGGTGGGCTGGTTCGGTCCGCGCGGACTTGCCTCCGTCGTGTTCGCCCTGCTCGCACTCGAAGGACTCGGTGACGAGGTCGGGCTGAGAGCGGTGAGGGTGATCACCGCCACGGTTGCATTGAGCGTGATCCTGCACGGCGTGACCGCCGGGCCGGTGGCCGCTCGTCAACGACCAGCGGACTGATCCTCGATCAGAGACCGAGGATCTTGGCCTTCTGCGCCGCGAACTCCTCGTCGGTGAGGATGCCCTGCGCGTGCAGGTTCGCGATCTGCGTGAGCTTCGCGATGTCGTCGTCGCTCATGCCGCCAGCGGCCGGTGCTGCCGGTGCTGCGGGCACTGCCGCCGCCACTGCCGCTGCGATTTGAGCGGCCTGCTGCTGCTCTTCGAAGGCTGCGGCTTGCGCGGCCTGGGTCGCCTTCGCCTGCTGGTTCGCAGCGGACTTGTTGGACACGGCGCTGGCAGTGCCAACGACCACGGCGGTTCGGGCGGCGGTGCCGATCAGGCTGGGACGGCCAACTCGGCCAACTCCTCGACGCATCATGATGGTGCTCCTCGTTCTTGTGTGTGTTGGGTGGTGAAGATTGCGGTGTCGTGTGGTGTGTCGGCGTGAGCCGACGGGATCATGCGCTCTCGGCGATGGCTTCGAGCACAGCCTCGTGCGGCACGCGGCCGCCGGTGACGATGTGGCCGTTCGCCTTGCGGATCGCTGCGGCGAGCGGTGCGGCCCAGAGGTCTTCCCACACCAGCAGGAGCGCCGACGTCTCGGGGGGCAGCACAGCGGCGGCGAGCAGGATGTCGTCGTCACCGAGCAGACCGGCCTCACCGTCGAGGGCTGCGAAGCCGAAGCCATCGCCGCTCTCGCCTGCGTCGTACTCGTCGTAGAGCACGTTGCCGAGGGCATCTTTCGTGATGAACACCACGTCGATGAGACGAACCGTCTCGTTGGCGATGAGGTCACCCAGCGCGGGGACGATCTCGCCCGTGAACTGGTTGCCGGGGAACTCGATGAGGATGTATTCGACCGGACCGATGGTCATGACTGTGGCTCCTGGGTCTGAGAAGGACGGACGTTCGCCAGCATTGTGCCTTGTGGGAGGGCCCGTCGTCACCCGGTGCGGGTGATTACGCGCTCGACACAGCGAAAACCGATGTGGCTCATGCCCGTGTCGATCATCTGCGGGCGTCGTGCTGACGGTCGATACCGCCGGCAGTACGAGTCGGCACACAAGAAGGAGCCACCCTTGATCACCTTGCGCGGGATCCTGAATTGAGGTTGGGCGGGGTCGAAGCTGCCGTCGATATCGCCGCCACGGGGGTTGACCGGTACACAGCAGGGCTTGTCGGCATCCTCGCTGTGTTGCGTCGTGTACCAGTCGTCGGTCCACTCCCACACGTTGCCCGCCATGTCGTACAGGCCGTATCCGTTGCTGGGGAACGATCCGACGGGTGTCGTGCGGCCCCACCCCGGCAACGGCCGCCACGGGAAGTCGCCGCGGTAGTAGTTGGCGAGCGGCTGCTCGATGGTGTCGGGCTCGTCGCCCCACGTGAACGCGCAGCCCTCGAGGCCGCCGCGTGCGGCGACTTCCCACTCGGCCTCGGTGGGCAGCGCAGCTCCACGCCACGTCGCGTATGCGGCGGCGTCCTCGTGCGCGATGTGGACCACCGGGTGGTCGCCACGCCCGTCGAGCGTCGACCCGGGGCCTTCCGGCCGACGCCACGAGGCCCCGGGCGTCCACCGCCACCACTGACTCAGGTTCCGCAGGTCGACCGGGCCACGGGTGGGCGCGAACACCATCGAGCCCGGCACCAGGTTCTCGACGGGCGCACCGGGGAAGTCGGCCGGGTCGAGCGGGCGTTCGGCCACCGTCACCCACCCCGTTGCATCGACGAACCTCGCATACGCCGCATTGGTGACCGGATGCACATCAATGGAGAACGGATCGATCGTCACCCGATGGGACGGCGCCTCCTCCGGTTCATGCCGGTCGGAGCCGACGACGAACGTGCCGCCGGGGATGGCGAGCATCACGTCCTGCTCAGATCCCGAGCATGCCAGCGGCGAGACCCGCCGTCTCTCCCCCGTCTGCCACGAACTCTGCACCCGTCGAGAAACTCGACTCGTCGCTCGCCAGGAAAACGACGAGCTGAGCCAGCTCCTCCGGGCGTCCCATGCGATGCATCGCCACGTGGCGGGGCGCACCCTGCATGCCGGCCGTCATCGGAGTCGTCACGCCGCCGGGGTGCACCGAATTGCATCGGATGTCGTACTGGGCGAGATCGAGGGCGACGGACTTGGTGAGTCCTCGAACCCCGAACTTCGACGCGTTGTACGCCGACAGCGAGGCGTAGCCGTGCAATCCCGCGGTCGACGAGATGTTGATGATCGAACTCGGGGCGCCAAGCTTGAGTGCCTCCACAGCGGCGCTGATGCCGTTGAACACACCGGTGAGGTTGACCGCGATAATCGTGTCCCACTGCTCGCCGGTGAATCGATCGATCGGTCCGAAGTTCACGATGCCAGCGTTGTTCACGAGCACGTTGAGGCGCCCGAACGTACCGACGGTCGTCGACACGGCGTCGGCCCACTGTTGACGGTCGGTGACATCGAGGTGCAGGTAGGTGCAGGCCTCGCCGAGGTCAGCCGCAACCGCAGCTCCTTCGGCGTCGAGAACATCGGTGATCACGACCTGCCCGCCTTGCGCCACGATGGCCCGAGCGAAACTCTCGCCCATGCCGCGAGCACCTCCGGTGACGAGTGCAACCTTGCCGGCAAGTCGATCGCCGCGCCCGTCTGTGGTCATGGTGACTCCCTCATCAGTTCGACTGGTCAGTGCTCTTGCTCACGATCTTGCCACGTGCAGACACACGCCTCGTTCCCATCGGCGTCGGCGAGCACCCACCACGCGTTCGCGAAGGCATCGCTCACGAGTCGGCCTCCGGCGGCGAGCGCTGCGGCGATGCGTTGCTCCGCCTCGTCGTGCGGCACCGTCACATCGATGTGGAAGCGGTCGCGCCCAGGACGGGGCTCGTCCAACTGCTGGAACCAGATGTTCGGTCCGGCACGGTGCGGGTCGACGAGGGTGTCGTCGACGAGTTCGTAGCCCAGCACCGCTGCCCAGAACGGACGGATCCGATCGGCGTCGAGCGTGTCGATCGCGATCTCGACGCCTTGAAGCACGGACGGCTGGGACGTCGCTCCGGCATCGCGCGCCAGACCGGAGATCTGGCGAGCCAAGTCGACGTCGATGGTGGCCAGTCCGCCCGTCTCGTGGGTGGTCAACACCACGCGCACATCGCCGGGGTAGCGGAGGGTCAGGTCGGGATGGTGCACCATCTGCTCGGCCGCGTCGGCGATCGCGACCACGAGCGCGGCGGCCGCCGGGAAGGTGGGCACACGGAAATCGGCCTGCAAGGTGTTGAGGATGACTCGCCAATCGTCGAGGCCGACGGTGGTGGCGATCTCGGCGGGGGTGACGGGGGTGTAGTGCATGGTGCCATTCGAGCACGGATCGAGGGGGCCGAGTGTCCTAGAGTCGTGCCATGCGGGTTCACCTCGATTCAGAGAAGTGTCAAGGTCACAATCGTTGCTACGCCCTGGCGCCGGAGTTGTTCGATGTCGACGACTACGGTCAGGCCGTGCTGCTGGTGGAGGGCGACGTCCCCGACGAGTTGCACGAGAAGGCCCGGCTCGCCGCATCCAACTGCCCCGAGTTCGCAATCAAGATCCTGGAGAACGATTGACATGACCGACATCGTCGAGAACAACGAGACGGCGACGCCGCCGGCGATGGCCGACTACGTCGAGCCGATCTTCGGCGACACTCCGGAAGGCACCCACGTCTGGCAGCGGGTGCCTTACAACCCCGATCACTACGGGCCCGTGAGCGACTTCGCCACCGACTTCGATCATGCCGACCCGGCGTACAACCCGGACGCACCGACGGTGTGGAAGGAGCTCCGCGAAGGCGGCTGCCCCGTCGCCCACTCCGACCGCTACGGCGGCATGTGGGTGCCGATCACGCACGACACCGTGCACGAGATCGCGTACGACACGGAGAACTTCACGAGCCGCGCCGTCGTCGTCAGCGTCGGTCGCCCTGGGGACCTTGCGCTGCCAGCGCCGATCGGTGGTGCACCGCCCATCACGAGCGACCCGCCCTTCCACGCCATGGCCCGCCGCCTCATCCTGCCCGCGTTCGCGCCGAAGGTCATCGAGCCATGGGAGCCGGAGATCCGCCGTCTGTGCCAGAAGCTGCTCGACCAGATGGGTGATATCACGCCTGGCGAGACGATCATCGACGCCGCTGTGCAGTACGCCCAGCACATCCCGGTCAACGTGATCGGTCGCATGCTCGGGTTCCCGGAGCAGGACGAGGAACAGTTCCGCAAGTTCGTGCACGACGTGCTCGAGCGCATCGCCGAAGAGCCCGGCACCCGCGAGGGCATGGATGACCTCGGCATCTACATCACCGCACAGATCGCCGACCACCGGGCCAACCCGCGCGACGACCTCACGAGCTACTTGCTCAACGTCGAGATCGACGGCCAGAAGGTGAGCGACGAGATCGCTGGCGGGATGATCATCCTCCTGCTAGTCGCCGGTATCGACACGACCTGGTCGGCGATCGGCTCCTCGCTCTGGCACCTCGCCCATCACCCGGAGGATCACCAGCGTCTGCTCGACGAGCCCGAGGTGATGACGTTCGCACTCGAGGAGTTCCTCCGTGCCTACGCCCCGGTCACCATGGCTCGACTGGTCGCGAAGGACAACGACTTCCACGGCTGCCCGATGAAGGCCGACGACTGGGTGCTGTTGCCGTTCCCGGCAGCGAACCGCGACCCGATGAAGTTCGAGGACCCGGACACGTTCATCGTCGACCGCCAGGAGAACCGCCACGCTGCGTTCGGCCTCGGTATCCACCGATGCGTCGGGTCCAACCTGGCTCGGCTCGAGCTGAAGGTCGCCATCGAGGAGTTCATCAAGCGCTTCCCACGCTTCGAGATCGCCGGCGACACCCGCTGGAGCGTCGGCCAGATCCGCGGCCCCCGCGAACTCCCCGTCCGCATCCTCGACGTCGCCCACTGACCCACCGGCCGCACGGGAGTGCGGCGATGAGCGTTCGGTTCCACCCCCGCCTCACGACGCTCGCAGCGTTCGCGCTCGAGCTGCCGGAGGCTCCCATCGGAGGAGCGCGAGGTCCTGCTCGATTTCGTCGAGGAGAGCTACCGGGCTGTGGCCACGAAGACGCTCGTGAAACGCCTCGACGCGTCGGGCTCCACTGACACGACGTGACATCTCGTTGATACGTGTCGACGTGATGTCACGCCGTGTTGTGGGCTTGGAGGCGACGATGAGAATCGAACTCATGTACAGGGCTTTGCAGGCCCTTGCCTGAACCACTCGGCCACGTCGCCATGCTCCACAGACCGAGTTGGCCGTGGCGCAGATCGCAACGCTACCGGCCCTCGTCGAAGAACACCCAGACGCCTGATCACGTGATCGGCACCGCGACCGTGGCAACCTGTCGGGCCATGTCGAGCACTTCGTTCTCCCGTCGGCCCATTGCCACCTTCGCCGCACCACTGCTGCTGAGCGCACTCGTCCTTGCGGCGTGCGCCGGCAGTGACTCGACAACCGACTCCACCGAGGCTCCCACCACCACCGTCGCCACGACGGAGGCACCGACCACATCGGCCGCGGTCACCACCACCACGGTGTCGATCGAGGAGTTGGCGAACGCCTACGCCGAGCCCGGGCCGTTCCCGATCGGCGTCACCACACTCACGCTCGACAAGGGCAACAAGGTCGAGGTCTGGTACCCGGCGCCTGAGGGCACTGCGGTCGGCGACATCACCTACGACGTGCGCGACTTCACCCCCGACGCGATCAAGGCGATTCTCACCGGAGACGTGCCCGCGACCTTCACGTTCCAGGGCGCCCGCGACGCCGATGTCGCAGACGGTGCATTCCCCGTCGTGCTGTTCAGCCACGGCTTCACCGGCATTCGGCTGCAGAGCACGTTCCTCACCTCGCACCTGGCCAGCTGGGGCTTCATCGTGGCGTCACCCGACCACCCGTCACGCGACCTCACCAACGTGCTCGGCGGCACGGCGAGCGGCGACCGTGACGACTCGGTCGACGATCTGCTGAAGACGCTCGACCTCGTCGAGAGCCAGGGCGCAGATACGACGAGCCGCTTCTCTGGCCACGTCGACAACGAGCACGTCGTGGCCGTCGGCCACTCGGCCGGTGGCGGGACGATTCTCGGTGCAGCGCTCGACCCTCGCGTCGACGGCTACGTGTCGATGGCGTCGGGCATCCTGCTCGGCGGGAACGACTCGACGACCAGCACGACGGCCCCGCCGCAGGAGCTCCCCGACACGCCGTCGTTCTTCCTCGCCGGTGCCGTCGACCAGGTGATCTCGGCGGAGGATCGCACCAGACCGTCGTTCGAACAGGTGCCGACGCCGAGCCGTCTGTGGATCCTCGACGGCGTCGGTCACAACGGCTTCGATGACTTCTGCACGTTCGGTAACGGCACCGGCATCATCGGTGTGGCCGAAGCCTCAGGACTCGGCGGTCTGCTCGATGCGCAACCCCAGCTCCGCAGCCTCGGCGAGGACGGATGCATCCCGCCGGCCGTTCCGGTCGATCAGACCTTCCCGGCCATTCGCCACGCGGTGACGGCGTGGATCCGCAACCTTGTGGGCACCGACGCCGAGCCGGTGGGGCTCGGACCCGAGGTTGCCGACGCCTATCCGGTGAAGATCACGATCGAAGAGCGCCCCTGACCGTTCGTTGATCGCGGCGGCGCTGGCTCAGACGATCGCCGACACCCGTTCGATCGCAACCCGCGCACTCCGTTGACCGGCGCGCACTGCGTCCGGCCAGTCGCTGCCGTCTGCCCGCGCGACCAGTACACCGGCTGCGAAGGCGTCACCGGCACCCGTCGTGTCACGGACGCCCGCCAGCGGTGGGACCGGCACAACGATCGTCGATGCACCGGGCAACATCAGCAACGTCGGCTCGGCTCCCTGCTTGACGATCGCAGCGGCCGACGCGATCGGGCGGAGCGATGCCTCGCCCCCGAGGACGCGCGCCTCGTCGTCATTGCACAGCAGCAGCGTGGGGCGCAGACCGGCCAGTAGTTCGAGCGTCGCGATGACGCCGTGCTGAGCGATGACCGCCGCCGACGAGGCGTCGATCGACACGGTGATCTGACGCTCGTGCGCCCACCCGATGAGCGTCGTCGCGGTACCGGCGAGCGACCCGCCGATCAGCGAGTACAGCGGCACGTGCAGCGCCGTGAGCCCGTCGAGCCACGAGGGGTCCGGAGCGTCGAGGTCGGCGCACGCCGCGCGGTCGGTGAGCATGGTGCGCTCGCCGGCCACATCGACCAGCACCACGATCGTGCCGGTACGTCCACCCCGACGAACCACGGGCTCCACACCGGCGTGCGCAAGTTGCGCCACCAGCCAGCCACCAACGGCGTCGTCGCCCACCTGCCCGATGAAGCGGGCGAGCCCTCCGGAGTCGACGACGGCCACCGCCATGTTGGCGGCGCTGCCACCGCGCCGCCGGAAGATCTGGGCGCTCGTGTCGGACGCGATGTTCACCGTCTCGTCGAGCCGGACAGCGATGTCTTCGACCAGATCACCGACCGTACCGATCATCGTGCGCCTGCAAGCCCGAACATGCGACGACGGTAGTCATCGAGCGCACCCGCGGCGTGTGCATCGTGCGATAGTGGGCGCCATGACAGTCACGGTCGACTCTGCATCGTCCCGGTCAGCGCCCGTCGTGCGCGCCGATGGCCCCGACAAGGTGACCGGGAGCGGTCGCTACACCGCCGACCTCGGCCTGACCGGCGTGCTCGCCGCGAAGTTCCGCTATGCCGACGTGACGCACGGTCGGATCACGAGGCTCGACGTGTCGGCGGCGCGATCCATGCCGGGCGTTCTCGCAGTACTCACCCAGGCCGACGTACCCGACGTGCGCTTCGGGCCATTCGTGCAAGATCGAACGCTGTTCGCGAAGGACGTCGTTCGTTTCGAGGGCGAGATCGTCGCAGCGGTGGCGGCCACGAGCGCGGCGATTGCGCAACGTGCGGTCGATGCCATCGTCGTCGACTACGAGCCACTGCCGATCGTCACCGATCTCGAGGCCGCCCTGCAGTCCGACGCCACGCTGGTGCACCCCGACTGGTCGTCGTACGGCGCGATGGACGCGCTCGTGCGCGACCGCAACGACGCATCGTTCTCATCGATCAGCAAAGGCGATGCCGACGCCGCGATCGCCGGTGCCGACATCGTCGTGTCGAGCCGCTACGTCGCCGACGCGAGCCACGCCGCGCCGATCGAGCCGCGTGCGATCGTCGCCCAGTGGGAGGGCGACAAGGTGACGATCTGGAGCTCGACGCAGGTGCCCTTCGACGCACGCGCCGGCGTATGCGAGACGCTCGAGCTGCCGGCCAACCGCGTGCGGATCATCGTGCCGCACCTCGGTGGCGGGTTCGGCGGCAAGTGTGGGTTCCACTACGAAGCGCACGTGGCCGCGTTGGCCCGCGCCGCCAAACGTCCGGTCCGACTCGTGTTCTCGCGTCGCGAGGAGTTCATCGCCCCCGACCGTCGTCGCGAGGGCATGATCGTCGACATCACCACCGGGCTCAGCGCCGATGGCCGGATCGTCGGTCGGCGGGGCCACATCGCCATCGACAACGGCGCATACACGGCCGACGCGGGGTTCTTCCCGCAGCTCGCCGCGATGCACATCGCCGGCCCGTACCGGATCCCCGACCTGCACGTGGAGGCCAGCCTCGTCTACACGAACCATCAGCCGAGCGGATCGGTGCGTGCGCCCACCGCACCACAGGCGTGCTGGGCGCTCGAGTCGCACACCGACGAGCTCGCCAAGGCAGCCGGCCTCGACCCGGTTGGGTTCCGCCGTCTCAACGCGGTCGACTCCGGGGTCGAGGGGCCGGCGGGCCAGACCTACGGTGAGATCGGGTTGCAGCAGTGCATTCACCTCGCCACCACCGAGGCTGGCTACGGGCAACCGCTCCCCGATGACGAGGCGATCGGCGTGGCCATCGGTTGGTGGCCGAGCTTTGCGGTCGCATCAGGCGCCTACGTGAAGATCGACGGCGACGGTTCCGCGCAGATCATCACCGGCGCTCAGGAGTGCGGCACCGGCGCGGTGATGACGCTGCGTCAACTCGCGGCCGACGAGCTCGGGATGCGCGCCGAGGACTTCCAACTCGTCTACCAGGACACCTCAGTCGCGCCCTACGACATGGGCGCCACCGGTTCGCAGACGCTGTTCAACAACGGGCGTGCCGTGGTGAACGCGGCCGGACAGGTCGCCGAGCAACTCAAGGCGCTGGCCGCCGAGCACCTCGAGGCCGCAGCCGCCGACATCGTGCTCGCCGACGGCAAGGCGTTCGTGAACGGCACCC
>JBMOFX010000002.1:0-37101 GCA_049318665.1 Ilumatobacteraceae bacterium
TCGATTCGTTCGCCCGTCCGTTGCCCATGCGGGTGATCACCCGCCTCCTCGGCGTCCCCAATGCCGACCTCGCCACATTCGACCGATGGGGCGAGCATCTCGTCATTGCGCTCGACCGGCCACGCTCGCTGCGCGAGGCGACCGACGTGCAGCACACGCTCGTCGAGATCGACCAGATGTTCCGCTCACTCGTCGCCGAGCGGCGTCGCCAACCGGGCGACGACCTGATCTCGGTGCTCGCCGAACAGGCCGACGGCGACGCGCTCACCGACGACGAACTGGTGGGGACGCTGTCGCTCCTCCTCATCGCCGGCTTCGAGACCACGGTGAACCTCCTCGGCACGGGCACCGCCACGCTGGTGGCCAACCGCGACCAACTCGAACTCCTCGCCGCCGACCCCGGGGCGCATTTGCCCAACACCGTGGAGGAGGCCCTGCGCTACGAGAGCCCGGTGCAGTTCACCGTGCGCCGAGCGTCGGCACCGATCGAGGTGGCACCGGGGCATGTCGTCCCGGCGGGCACCGACATCGTCACCGTCATCGCCGCCGCCAACCGCGACCCGCTCGTGTTCCCCGACCCCGACCGCTTCGATATCACCCGCGCCAACTCGCGCCGCCACCTCGCGTTCATCACCGGGCCGCACGCCTGCATCGGCGGCGCCCTCGCCCGACTCGAGGCCACGGTGGCGTGGGAAACGCTCCTGCGCCGCTTCCCCGACGTCGCCCGTTGGCGAATCACCGGCGAGCCGACCCTCGGGCCGAGCCAGCTCATCCGCGGCTACCGACACCTGCCGATGCGCTTCACCTGACGATCACGGGGCGGCGATGCGCCCCGCCCGGTGGGCCGTCAGGGCTTGGGGCGGCCGATGTGCAGCGCAGCCATCGGCCTGACGCGCCATCCCTCGCCGTGGGTGCCGTCGACGGCGTGGGCCGCGGCGAGGGCTCGTTCGTAGCGGTCGAGTCCGGTGTGCAACGCGGCCAGATCGTCGGGCGTGAATTGCGCCGTGTAGCAGTCGAGCACGGCGTGGCGTTCGGGCTGCACCGCCGAGGTGTCGATCACCACGTTCGGGCTGGCCGTGTCGTACAGCGCGAGGTGACTCACCGACCAGGCGCGGTCGCCAGTGCTGCGCCGCACCCGGGGCAGGCCAGCCAGCAGTGCGGCCTCGGCCACCGCCAGCCCGGTACGCACATGGTCTTGGTGCGCTTCATCGGGCAGCCACGGGTCGACGGTGCAGACGAGGTCGGGCTGGATGTCGCGGATCAGGTCGATCACCTGGTCGCGCAGGGCGATGTGCTCGAGGCCGCCGGCATCGGGCCAGTCGAGGCGCACCTGACGGGCGACGCCCAGCAGCGCGCCGGCTCGCGCCTGTTCTTCGCGCAGCACGATGCGGGCGGCGTCGTCGTCGAGGTGAGGGTCAAGTACGCCGGCCACATCGTCGGTGACGGACACGTAGGTGACATCGGCGCCGGCGAGCACCCAGTGCCGCACCGTGCCCGCAGCACCGATGTCGTTGTCGTCGTAATGCGGTTGCACCAGCAGCGGCCTGCGGGCGCCGTTCAGCACTGCGGCAAGGTCCATCGCGTCACCGTACCCGGCGGCGGTGATGGCCTCGGTCGGCTCCCGCCGGGTCAGGCGTCGACGTTCGCGTCCGGGGTGAGTGGACCAACTCTGGTTGCAGAAACGAACGATTTTCCGCGCTTCTTGCAACCAGAGTGATCGGTGGCTCCTCCGTGTCAGGTCTGGAGGGAACGAAGCGTGGCGCGGGCGTCGGCCACCAGGGTGTCGTCCGACTCGCTTGCGAGCGAACGTGCGGGGGCACCTGCGGTGAAGGCGACGACTGCGGGCGCACCGACGTGATCGGTGAGGTCGAGCCACTCGAGGAAACGGCCGTCGTCGCGGTTGACGCCGAAGAGGTCGGTGCCGGTGGCCCATGTTCGCGTCGGCGCGGTGATGACGAGCTTCTCGAGCACGCCCATCCCGAGCCGTGCGATCGCGTCGGTGTGCGCGCCGGGCAGAGGCGGGTCGAAGGTGACCGCGCCTGACTGCAGGACGCCGAGCGGCAGCGTGATGATCGCGGCCTTGCCGGCAACGGTGGTGCCGTCGACGAGCGTGACGACGACGCCGTCGCCACCCGGCGACGCGACGGCGGCAATCGGTGACGACAGCCGCACCTCGATGCCCTCCGCAAGTTGCTCGAGCAGCGGTCCGTAGCCGCCGGGAAGCAGCGCCTCGGCGCCGGTGATCTCGACACCCTCATCGCCCCACCATGTGCTCAGTTCGCTCAGGTCGGCTGCCATCTCGTGCTCGACGATGCGGCGAATATCGAATTCCGCTGCGGTCCGCGTCGCCTCATCGATGTCGCCGGCGGCGATCGCCGCATCGAGGACTTCGTCGAGCACCGTGGCCAAGGCGACGTCACGGTCGAAACTCTCGGCCAGCGCGACGGCGGCGTTGAGCGCGTCGTCAGCCACCGTTTCGGCCGCGCTCGCCGCCTGCGAGGACATCGCGGCGCCCGACGCGTCGAACGTGACGCTGCGGTCGAGATCGGTGACCGACCACGATGCGCCGATCGCTGTCGCGAGGTCGGCGACCGGGTTGTCATCGATTCCGTGGATCCACGAGGCGCCCAGGTCGATCGGCACACCGAGCGAACGATCGGTGTGGATGCGGCCACCGATCCGGTCGCGGGCCTCGATCACGATCACAGCGACACCGGCGTCGGTGAGGACGCGGGCGGCACCGAGGCCGGCGATGCCCGCACCCACCACGATCACCGGACCCGTCGTCCCCTCGGCCAGGAGTTGCGAGGCGGCGCGGCGACCGCTCGCCAGCGCACCGTGCGTGGTGGCCGGGGCGTCGATGTCGGTGTGCTCGCCGGCGAGGAGCACGGTGCGGCTCACCGGCACCTGGAGCGCGCGTCGATCATCGGGTGTGGCGCCCACCGGCAGGAACGAGTACGACCCGAGCACGAAGGGATCGGTCGCCCACCGGGTGACCAAGGCTCCCTCGACGATGCTCGACCCCATGGGCTCGCTCGGTGCGGTGTTCGTGCCATTCGCGATCATCGGCCCGTCGCCCTCCGCACACGCGGCCGCGACGAGGGAGGCTCCGAGCGATGCCCCGGCCGCAGCGAGGAAGGAGCGGCGACTGATCGGCACGGCCGGAGTCACGACGCTCGCAGCGCGCCGAACTCGCGCCTCGGGATTGCGGGCATCGTCCATTTGCCGCGGCCTTTCACGTGGTGGGTGGAGCAACTCTGGTTGCAGATTCGAACGCCTCAGCGTGGTTTCTGCAACCAGAGTGGTGGGGCGCTAGTTGGCGGAAGCGTCGACGATCAGCTCGAGGCCGTCCATCTCGCCGGTGGCGCGCCAGTCTTCGAGGAGTTGGTTGAACGCGTTGATCCCTCGCGGGTACCCACCGAAGAACGCGCCGCCGCCACCGGACCTGCCCTCGTTGTTGTAGTAGCCGGGCGTGCACGACGACAGGAAACCGCCATCGCCGACGGTGCTGGGCGGGATGAGTTGCGCGACCCAGGCGTCTTGCCCAGCTTCGGTCGCCTCCACCGAACGGGCCCCACGCGCGATCGCCTCCGCGAGGATGTACGCGATGTGTCGAGCCTGGTCGTCGAACATCGACGTCATGTTCACGCTGAACGCGTTCTGCGAGATCCCGATCGAGAACAGGTTGGGGAACCCTCGGGTGCAGAAGCCATGCAGCGTCTTCAGACCGCGCGAGCGGACATCGTCGTAGTGGACGCCGTCGCGGCCGACCACGTCGACCCCGGTGCGGCGACGCATCTCGGGTGAGGTCTCGAACCCCGACGCGTAGACGATGAGATCGACCTCGTACTCGTGGCCGTTGGCGATGACGCCATGCTCGGTGATCTGCTCGACGCCCTTGCTGTCGCTCACGTCGACGAGCGTCACGTTGGGGCGGTTGAAGCACTCGAGGTATTCGTCGTTGAACGTCGGCCGCTTGCACATCACGCGGTAGTACGGCTTGAGCAGTTCGGCGGTGGTCGGGTCGGCGACGGTGGCGTCGACCCGCCCGCGGATCTCCTCCATCTTCTGGAAGTCGGTGAGCTCGACGATCCGGTTGCGCTCTTCCCTCGTCGTCGGACGATTGTCGCCCTTTGGGGACGAGATGGCGCGGAAGATGTCGGTCCACCCGTCGTCGACCAGGTCGACGTCGACGGACCGACCGATCGAGATCGCGTTGAAGTTCTCGCGACGCTGACGCTGCCAGCCGGGCTCGAGCGACGACCACCACGATGGATCGGTCGGTTGGTTGCGACGCCAGTCGACCGACGACGGCGTGCGTTGGAACACGTAGACGTGCGCAGCGTCGCGCGCCAGGCGCGGCACGGACTGGATCGCTGAGGCACCCGTTCCGATGACGGCCACACGCTGGTCGGCGAGACGGGTCATGCCTCCGGTCGTGTCACCACCGGTGTACGCGTAGTCCCAGCGGCTGGTGTGGAACGAGTGCCCGGCGAAGCGCTCGAGACCGGGCACGCCCGGCAGCTTCGGACGCGACATCGGCCCGAGCGCGGAGACGACGAAGCGGGCGCGGATGTCGTCGCCGCGGTCGGTACGCAGGTGCCAGCGCGCGATGCCGTCGTCCCACTCCATCGTGGCGACCCGAGTGGAGAAGTGCGTGCGCTCGTAGAGCCCGTAGTGACGGCCGATGCGCTGCGAGTGCTCGAAGATCTCGTCGGCGTACGCGTACTTCTCCTTCGGCATGTAGCCGAGTTCCTCGAGCAGCGGGAGGTAGCAGTACGCGTCGGTGTCGCACTGTGCGCCCGGGTAGCGGTTCCAGTACCACGTGCCGCCGAAATCGGCGCCGGCCTCGACGATGCGGAACGCCGTGACGCCGCGCTCCGACAGGCGTGCGGCAGCGAGGAGACCGCTGAAGCCACCACCGAGGATCGCCACCTCGACGTCCTCGTCGACCGGCTCGCGATCGACGGGCGTGGTCGCGTAGGGGTCAGCATCGACGTAGCGGGCGAGGTCCTCGCGTGCCTGTCGATACTGGTCGATGCCGTCGGTTCGTAGCCGCTTGTCGCGCTCGCGCCGATACCGCTCACGCAACTCGTCCGGGTCGAAACCGATGTCGTCGCTGTTCGTCATGTGCTCCCACCTCCTCGGGCCCCACAGCATGACCGAGGCGGGGCTTGATGTCACACGCGGGCGTGGCCCACGCGTCGCCGGTCACGGGTCGGCAAGGGCGGGCTCGAGTAGGTCGCTGGCAGTCCGCTTCTGGTCACCGAAGCAGCCGTCGTTCCCCACCCCCACCTCCGGGGCGAACGTGGGGGTCGCACCAAAGAACGCCATGTCGGAGTACAGCGTCTGTACGTCGCTCGCGAGGTCGGGCAACGTGTTCACCAACGCCGTGCCCGACCAGGTGCCGTCGGGTTGGTGCCGCAGTGTGACGGTGGTGCCGTAGTCGTGGCGCATGCCCCAGTAGTTGGTCACCGATGCGGTGCACACGAACGATGGGTCGAGCCCGGGGGTGGACGGGACGGCGACCACGCTCACGACCATCGGGTTCCAACGACCAGCGGGGTGCGCCGTGATCTCGAACCCGGGGATCGGCACCGACTGTGTCGGGCCACCCATCGCCGTCGATGCCTGTGCGTTGAACGACGCCTGCGCAACGTCGACGAACTTGTCGAACAAGGCGCGGGCGAGTTCGCGGCACAGGTTCACCTTGCCGTCTTCACCCAACGTGGGGTCGTCGAGCGACACGCCGAGCTTGCCCGCCGCGGCCTGCGCGGTTTCGTAGGTGGACGGATCCTGTTCGTAGTCCTCGCACGGGATGCCGACGGATTGCATCCATTCGGCAGCGAAGAGCGAGAGATCGCCCTCTAGCCCAGCGCGGGCGCTGGCGATGAGTTGGCTGCTGGTGGGCAGCGCGGGAGGCAGGCCGAGGAACGTGAGCGCCGCTTTGATCGCCACGGCGGCCATCGCCTTCGTCGCGTCTCGGCACGATTGCGCGGCGTCGTCATCGAGCGCCTCGCAGATCGGGTTCCACTCGGCGAGCGCCTCCGACGCGTAGACGACGAGCGAGTTGTACGCAGAGGCAGCAGCGTCGTAGAACCCCACGAACTGCTGACCGGACGCCACGAGCACCGCCCACAGCTCTTCGTCCCACGACATGTCCTCGGGGGGCGGATCCTGCCGGCAGTACTCGCCGTCGGTGTCGTAGACGCTCTGCAACGCGGCCAGCTCGCCAGCCGGCACATCGGGTGGAGCCGTCCACGACGGGTTGTCCCACGGTACGTCGACCACGGCACACCGCTGCCACGAGGGATTCGGCACTCGCCCCGAGTCGAGCGACACGGACTGGAACGACAGGTCTCCCACGCCTGGCTGCGACGGCAGCACCACCAACACAGTCGGCGACGCGATGCCGGTGACCTGTTGGTCGATCATCGGGATGCCGCGGACGTACACGGCAACCCCGGCGGCGGTGTCGATGCTTCCGAACATCTCCTCGATGCCGAGCGGCGACGCGGGGTTCGGGTCGATGAGCACGTCGTCGGGGAACGGCTCGGCGTAGTCCACCACGCCGACGTCGCTCGGCAGTGACGGTGGCTGTACGGGGAGCGTGCCGAGCGAGACGCCCTTGCTCGCCGAGCTCGATCCGCCTCCGCCCGGTGCCGCAGGCGGAGCCGTGCGCGGGATCTTCCCGGAGTCGAAGTTGAAGTATCCGAATCCGGCGTTCGGCGGCGGCGTCTGGGACAGGCCGACCGCCAGGAGGCCGGGCGGTGTGAGCGACGTGTTGGTGCGTGGCAGCGGCTTGGCCAACACCTGCCAGACGACGCGGTTCACGCCGTAGTCGGCCTCCCACATGAACTGCTGGATGGCGTTCTTCGTGAGCACGACGGTGCGGTCGCCGCCAAGTGTCGTGAGGTCGAAGGTGAGACCCCAGCCAACGACGTCGTCGATGCTCAGCTTGTCGGGCACTACGAGCTGCGCGTCGCCCACCTTCACAGCATCGACGCCATCGGTGCGCCACAACTCGGCCGACCACTCGCGGATGTTGAGGAAATCGGGGAGCAGGTGGGTGATGTCGACTGCTTTGGTGTGTGCGTCGATGACGGCACGGTCGTCGTTCGGGATGCGGCTCCAGTTGTACGTACCCTTCGCCGTGCCTGTCGGCCCGAGGTACACGTAGTAGCCGCTGCCCGCCTCGGGCACCGTGAGCACACCGTTGATGATGCTGAAGTCGCCCGACCAACCCGACTGATCGCCACACGACGCCGGCACCACCGCAATGCTCGGCGCGCTCTGGTCGGCACCGTTACTCGAGGCGACGACGTAGGTGTAGATGCCCGGCATCAGCAGGTCGTCGACGAATTCGCCCGCGCCCTTCTGCATGGAACCGCGGTTGATGAACCACGGATGGCCCGCATCGGACCGGTGCACCTCGACCGGTTGATCGAGCGAACCCGAGCGAGCGACGCGAACGTTGCAGTTGTCGACCGTGACGTTGACGACTGGGTCCGCGTCGGGAGCCGGGTAGAGCGTCAGATACTCCGCGGCGGGAAGCACGGTCAGCGCACCGAGGAACGGCGAGTCGTCACCCTCGGGTTTGACGTCAGGGGTCGTCGTCGTTGGAGCAGGGGTCATTGTCGCGGGAGCAGGGGTTGTTGTCGTGGTGGTTGTCGTCGAGGCCGGAGCCGGAGCGACGGTGGTTGCCGGCACAGCCGTGGTAGTAGTCGTGGGCTCGGGTGACGTGGTGGTGGTCGATGGAGCGGATGTGGTGCCCGCGAGTCCTTCCACCTTCACGACCGTCGGTTGGTCGCCACCCTCGACCGGTGGTGGGGACACCTGCACCGCCGGACCCACCGGTGTGTCGGGCGACTCGGCAGCGGTGACACCACCATCGGGGCCCGGCACGATCAACGACGCGGGGTCGACACCGAGGCGCGTCGCCGTCGCCGCTGCGGTCTGACCGGTTTCCGACGGCACGGCCACGGCACCACCCGTGGCCGACGTGGTGCTCAGCCCCACGGTCACGCTGATGACCCGCGACCAACTGCGGGTGCCGTCGGCCGCGATGGCGCGAGCGGCCAGCACGTGCCGGCCGGGCGACACCGCCGTCCACGCGAACTGGGCGTTCAGCGACATCGCACCCGCTGGGTCCGTGGTGACGTTCGCCGACATCAAGGTCGCGCCATCCCACAACTCGACCCTCGTGACGGGCTTCGCGGCTGCGACCTCGGCTGTCAACCCGACGCGGGTGCCGAAGTCGAGCTCGGAGGAGTCGGGCGTGGCCCCGAGCGCCACCGTGAAGGGCGCGAGCGAGGGTTCCATCCCGACCTCGGCGGCAGCGGGTCGCGCCGCCGCGGGCCGAGTCGCGTCGGGTCGCAGTGCCACCCACCAGCCGGCGACAAACAGCGCGAACGCGAGCGTCACGCCGGTGGCGACCTTCCACGTCGGCCGATTCATGCGGCGGTACTGTACGGCACGCTTTCGCAGCAGAAGGGGAACGGTCGGTCGACATGGCGTGGTGGAAGGTGGCACTGCCGGTCGCCGTTGCCGGTTCGGGCATCGTTGCTGCCACCCAGTCGATCGTGCGATCCGACGATGCGGTCGCAGCCACCACTGCGGTGTGGATCGATGCACCTGCCGACCTCGCGGCGCTGCACCCTGGAGTCGTGGTGGTGCAGGCTCACGCCGACCTCGACGGCGCCAGCACGCTCACCCTGACGGTCGACGGCGAGACGGTGGCCACCGACGATCAACTCGACGAGGTCGACGACCTGGCCTACGCGACGTTCGATTGGCAGGCCGAGGTCGGCGTGCACGAACTGGTGGTCGTCGCAGCGGACGGCAGTCGCTCGGGCAAGCACACGGTGTTCGTCGCCGACAAGGGTGGTGCCGCGACGTCGACCACCACGACGGTCGCTCCCACCACCACCGTGGCACCCACCACCACGGTTGCCGAGACCACCACAACGGCTGCTCCGTCGACCACGGTTGCCGTCACGACGACGGTGCCCACCACCGCTCGGCCCACCACCCTGCCGCCGACGACGGTGCCACCGGCGACCACGCCGCCCACGACCCCACCGGCCACGCCGGCGCCCACCACCACGATTCCGCAACCGATCATCGGTCAGGTCACCGTGGTCGGCGGTGACTGCTCGATCACGGTGAACGTCGGCTCGATCCGCAACGCCACGTCGGCGAGCGTCAGCCTCACAGGCGGCGGCAACAATGCGTCGTCCCCGATCACGCCGTCGGCGAGCCCTGCGAGCGTCACGCTCTCGCTGGTCGCGAACAGTTCATCGAGCTACCAGGTCACCATCACGGTCACCGCGACCGGACCGGGGGGATCGTCCACGTCGAACGTGCCCTTCGCTGCGTCGGCCTGCAAACCCTGACGTCAGCAACGTCGAGGCCGCTTGCCACTTTCCCGAGTAGTCGACGTCACTCTGGTTGCAGAAAGCGCGGTTTCCCGTTCGAATCTGCAACCAGACTGGTTCGGGCCAGCGACGAGGGGCGGGCAAGCCGTCAGCGGGCGGCGGCGAGGTGGTGGATCGCGTCGGTCCAGGCGTCGAGGCCGGGGACGATCGCGCCGGGCACCTTGGCTCCGTCATCGGCGCGCCGGAGCACCACCATCGCCTCCCAGTCAGGCAATGACTCAAACCACGCGATCTCGTCGGCGGTCATGTCACCGCCTTGCGCGGCGAGGGTGGTGATGCTCCCCGGCGACAGCATCGCCCGGTACTCGGGATCACAGGTGACCAGCCACCGCTTCGCGGGCACGTGGCCAGCGATCAGCCGGCTCACACGCTCGCCGAGCAGTGGCCGAACGGCCTCGGCACCCATCAACGCGTGACGCGGCTGGCCGGGTCCGTCCCACGGGTGCGCGAGGTCGTGGATGAGGCTGGCGACGTGCAACTCGAGGTCGTCGGGGAGCGCGTGCGCGGCGAGCGCCGCGGTCTGCAGGCCGTGATCGAGTTCGGTGAACCCCCGCCCCTCGGTCGACGGCAACTCGCCGAGCCCGCGGAGGTGCTCGATGAGTTCTGCTGACGTCTCGAAGATGGTGGTGCTGGTCATGGCGTTGCGCTCCGATCGCGACGCTCGAGGGTCAGCCCAGCGCGCGGACGCGGTTGTTGCGTGGCGCGTGCTCGAGTTCGACCAGGCCGAGATGCTCGAGCAGCGGCGGCACGTACATCGCGAACCGCCCGCGGAGACCCTTCTTCAACCCGTACCAGCCGCCGACCGGATTGTCGGGTGAACGACCCCACGCCTCGACCGTGCCGTCTTTCGCCGGCTTCTGCTCGTCGGCCGCCCCCAGGTCGATCCAGTCGCCGTGCTGCACGAGCATCGCGTGCAGGTCGTCGATGCAGCGACGGTCGTACAGCAGCACCGTGCTGCCAACCGTGCACACGATCACCTCGCGCCCATCACGTTCGTCGAGATGCATTGTGTACGCCGACGTGCCGGGCGGTGTGAGCAATTGCCACGGATCGTCGGGCGTTCCTGTTCCGGAGCTCATCGCGCCAAACGTACTCTGGTTGCAGATCCGAACGATAGAGCGCGCTTCTTGCAACCAGAGTGGCGGAGGCGGGGCGTCAGGAGGAGGTGGCGGTGGCGCGTTCGACGATGTCGAGGGCGACGATGCCGACGTCGGCCGACGCGATCGGGGTGTCGCCCGTCGAGCAGCAGCGGGCGAAGTCGGCCATCTGCGCGGCGTACATCGGGAGTGAGCAGTGGACGTAGTCGGCGGGTGCCGGATGCGCGGGTGTGAACTGCGGCCAGATCCGCTCGTAGCCGCCGGTGCCGTAGACCTCCGTGTCGGCCTCGACGCCATCGAGGCGCGGCTGCCACCAGCCGCACTCGACCACGCTGCGCGCCCCGTTCGACCAGTCGATCAGCACGACGCCGTCGTCGTCGACGTCGTAGTCGCCGAACGCGGTGCCGACGGAGCCCGCCACTCGAACGGGGAGCGGGTCGCCGAGTAGGAACCGCGCCGTGTCGATCGCGTGAATGCCCATGTCGATGAGGGCGCCGCCCCCGGCGAGCGCACGATCGGTGAACCAACCGCTCGGGCCCCAACCCGCATGGATGCCGTAGCCGCGCGTGCGCACGGGTCGACCAACGGCGCCATCCGCGATGCGGTCACGGGTGGCGATCACCTCGTCGCGGTAGCGCCACATGTGGCCGACCAGCAGGGTGCGCCCGCTCGCTGCGGCAGCGTCGCGCATGGCGATTGCCTCGGTGGTGGTGAAGGCCATCGGCTTCTCGACGAGTACGTGCTTACCGGCCTCGAGCGCTGCCATCGTCTGCGGGTAGTGGAACGCGTTCGGTGTGCCGATGACGACCGCGTCGACGTCGGGCGCGCGCACCGCCGACAGCCAGTCGTCGTCGCGTCGGCAGATGTGCGTCACGTCGAGTTGGCAGGCGTCGGCAGCTTCGTGATGGAGCTTGCCGATGAAGCCGTAACCGAGCAGAGCGAGCCGCAGCGTCATGACGGATCGGACGCGGCGATCGCCGCGGCGTGCTCCTGGATGCGAGCGACTGCTCGCGCCACGTCGAGGACATCCTCGCGATCGGCGAGCAGGAGACGGTGTTGGAGCCACACGGTCGACGCTGCGGCGTGCTCGGCGCGCGGCAGGTGGAGTTGTTCGGGCGTGTAGGTCGGTGCGCTCTCGCGCAGCCGCGGACCGAAGCGCTGTGCCGTGAACACCTCGAGCTCGCCGAGCGACGGGTACGACACACCCATCGGGATGCCCTCGGCTGCGAGCGCAGCCTCGAACCGGAGCAGCGGCAACCCGGCGAACTGGGCGGCGTCGTAGTGCACGACGTAGCAGTAGTTGCCCTGGGTATTCATGCGCGGGTCGCGCACGGGGGTGCGGATGCCGGGGATCTCATCGAGCGCGGCGTTCAACGCGACTGCGTTGTCGTTGCGGATGCGGTTCTGTTCGGGGAAGCGCTGGAGTTGCCCGGCCAGCACCGCCCCCTGGAACTCGCCCATCCGAAGGTTCGAGCCCGCCGTGGCGTGGTGGTAGAACCATTGGGCCTTCTCGCGCCCACAGTCGGCGTACGCCCATGCGCGATCTCGGAGCTCCTCGTCGTTGCAGATGAGCACGCCACCCTCGCCGGACGTCATCAGCTTGCTGCGTTGCATTGAGAAGCTCCCGAAGTCGCCCCACGAGCCCACACCGCGTCCGCGCCAGAACGTGCCGTGCGCGTGAGCGCAGTCCTCGATGAGGCGCAAGTCGTGTCGGGTGCAGATGTCGAGCAGTGCGTCGAGGTCGGCGGCTGCTCCCGCGACGTGGACCGCAATGACGGCGCGTGTGCGCGGCGTGATCGCCGCTTCGACGGCCGCGGGATCGATGCACAGCGTGTCGGCGTCGATGTCGACGAGCACCGGCCGCGCGTTCACCGCGAGCACCGCGCTGGCCGATGCGACGAAGGTCATCCCCGGCACGATCACCTCGTCGCCTTCACCGATGTCGCACGCGATGAGCCACCAGCCGCCTGCGTCCAACACAGCGAGCAGGCCGTCACGCTCGTGTTCGTCCCAGATCGGCCACGACGGATAGTCGCGGGTGCGGACGGGTGTGCCGCCGAGGACGGCGGGGCGGTCGAGCAGTTCAGTCATCTCACTCCGATCAGGTGATGGGCATCATCATCGACCACGACCACGGTGTCGGGATGTGTCGAGAGGGCGCTAGCTGGCAACGATGGATCGACCTGGCCGCGCAGCAGTCGCGCCACCGCGCTGGCTTTCGACGCGCCCGTCGCCACCAGGACGATCCGTCGCGCGGCCAGCATCGTCGCGATGCCCTGGGTGATCGCGCGACGCGGCACGTCGTCGGGTCGGTCGAAGAACCTCGCGTTGTCGCCTCGGGTGGTGTCGCTCAGGTCGACCACCCGCGTGCGACTCGCGAAGTCGGTGCCGGGTTCGTTGAACCCGATGTGCCCGTTCCGCCCGATGCCGAGGATCTGCACGTCGACCCCCGCGTCGATCACGGTGGCCTCATACGCATCCGCGGCGCCATCGAGGTCGTCGGCGTCGACGTCGGGTCCGTGCACGTGATCGGCGCTCACGCCGAGCCACGCGCCAACGGTGCTGAGCACCACGTTGCGATAGCGCTCGGGGTGATCGGGTGCGAGCCCGACGTACTCGTCGAGCAGCAGCAGCCGTTCGATGTCGCCAGCGCCACGCCTTGCGAGCGCGTGGTAGGTGGGGATCGGTGATGAACCCGTGGCCACGCCGAGCACCCGCGGCCGAACCTCGGCGATGGCATCTGCCGCGGCGTCACCGACGCCGGCCGCGTCTCGTCGAACTTCGATGCGCACGTCGATCGTCTACCCCTCGACGCGCAGTGCCGACCGTGCAAGATCGATCACGTCGTCGGTGATCGTGAGGCCGTTGGCGATCGACCACCACAGACCCTGCTCCTCCACGAACGAGGGCAGGCGATGGAGCGTCTCCACCACTTCGTCCCAGCGCACGCCCAGCTCGTCGAGCCCGGTGCGCATCTCGGCGGCGTCGGCGATGCGGCGCGGCCGATCGGGGTCGTTGCCCTGGATCGCGCTCATCACGAGCACGCCCATCGTGACGAGTTCACCGTGCATGATCGTGCGGCCGGTCACCTCTTCGAACGTGTACGCGAAGAAGTGCTCGCTGCCTTCTTCGAAGCGTGCGTGCGCGAGTTCGTGACAGCGCCACCCGATGTCGCGGTGGCACTCCATCAGTCGCCGGAGCCCGTCGTCGGCGCCCGCTGCGAGGAGCGGGGCGAGCGCCTCGAGCTCGTCGAGGTACACGAGCGACATCGCGGCCTGCTCGTCGTCCCACGGGTAGTCACGGCCGGCGTCTGCGCCCAGGCGCCAGTCGAAGCGAGCCGTGTGGCACGAGAGCACGTCGCCGATGCCGCCGTGCACGAGGGCCGGTGGCGCGGACGCCATCAGGTCGAAGTCGACGAGGACCGCCTCGGGCACGGCGTCGCCCTCGTAGCGAACGCCGCCGGCATCGCGCAGTGCCGTCATGCGAGTGAAGCACGCGTTCACCGACGGCAGCGACGGCACTTGGTAGAGCGGCACGTCTCCGCGCCAGTGGAGCCACTTCGCCGTGTCCATTGCCGAGCCGCCGCCGATCCCGATGACGGCGTCGACGTCGGGGAGGTCGGCGACGAGCTGGTCGAGATGACCCGGGGTGAGATCGCCGGCGGCGATCAGCTGGGTCGGCTGGCGCGGCAACGTCGGGGCGAGCACCGCCCAGGGCTCGGGGTGGGTGACGACAGCGAACGACCCGAGGCCGGCCACCAACTCCGGCAGGAGCCCGCGCCCGTAGCGCGCCGGAAAGCCTTGTGCGTCCAACATCACCGTTCTCCGTATCGCTCGAGGAGTGCTTCCAAGCCGTTGTAGCGGACTACCCGGAACTCTTCCGCTGCAGCGACGCCGTGACGCGCGCCCGTGTTGGCGGCGCCCGCACGCAGCAGTGGCTCCATGAGGTCGCGCACATCGCCACCGGCGAGCACCGCTTCGGCGATGGGCAGCCGCCAGCCGCCGGTGCGCGCCTGCAGCACCAGTTGGTTGGCGTAGTTGGTGAGCATCGTGCGGTGCAAGCAACCGGCGTCGATCTTGCGGTCGAGCGTGGACTCGATGTCGATCACGTCGGTCACCTCGCCGACGGGTCGCCCGAAGTACCACCGCTCGTAGCAGCCGTGCGGCGCCAGCCCTTCCGCGAGGTGCTCGGGGTGGTGGAGATCGAACTGACTTGTCCAGAACGCCTCATCGACGGCCGCCGCCACGAGCTTGTGATCTTCGTTGTCCTCGCCGAAGCCGCTGTACGGGTCGAACGACACCAGCGCGTACGGCCGATGCGTTCGAATCTGGCGGATCACCACTTCGCGCAATGCGACCTCGCTCGCGTCGCCGAGGCGGTCGGTGGGCCATCCGATCTCGACGATCTCCGCGATGCCGAGCACGGCGGCCGCATCTCGGAACTCGACGCTGTTCCGCTCGATCGTCTCTGCTTCGGTGAGGCCGACCGAGTCCCAACGATCGTCGGTGACGCGCACGACGACGACGCGCCAACCGGCGTCGGCCCACGCCGCGATAGTGCCGCCGATGAACAGTGCGGGATCGTCCGCGTGAGCGACCACGAGGAGGATCACACGGCCATCACCGGGTTGGATCACCCTCACTCGGTCGTCGGCGCTCACGCTCGGCACGGTACACACCGAGCAGAGTTCGGTCAATGCTCTTGACCAAACACCGTCGCGGGCGTACCGTTCGCTCAGTCACGTCGAGTTGGCATGACTGGGGACCAACCTGGGGGGAGATTCATGAGGATCAAGCGCACGCAACGCGCGATGGCGGTCGTCGCAGTCATCGCACTCGGCGGACTGGCCGCAGCCTGTGGGGGCAGCGAGGACAGTGCCAGCACGAGCACACCGACGACCATCGAGGCAACTGACACCACGACCGGCGGCGAAACGGACACGACGACGGCAACCACGGAGGGAGACTGTGGTGAGCCGGGCGATAAGGGAGAGCTCAACCTCTTCCTCATCCCGAGTCCGTCGAGTACCAGCATCCAGAGCTTCATTCCGCAGTTCGAAGATGCGACCTGCATCAAGGTCAACTTCAGCGAGACGCCCTACGGTGAGGCCCACCAGAAGCAACTGCTCGCCTACCAGCAGGGCGACGGACAGTTCGATGTCGCCCAGTTCGACAACACCTTCCTCGCCGCATTCGGTGCCGCGGAGGCGATGGCCCCACTTGACGATTACCTCGCGAGTAGTGACGAGTACGACATCGCCGACTTCAGCACGGGCCAGCAGGAGTACGGCAAGTACGACGGCCAGACACTCGGGCTCACCCTGTCGACCGAGCCGATGATCCAGTGGTACCGCACCGATCTCTACGACGAGCTCGGCCTGAAGCCGGCCGCCACGTGGGACGAGTTCCTCTCGAATGCGAAGACCCTCAAGGAGTCGGGCAAGGGTGACGGCACGTTGCTCGGGTTCGGGCCCAACGTGTCGTGGTGGTGGATGACCCTGCTGTGGAGCTTCGGCGGCAACCTCTACGACGACGACCTCAACCCGACGGTCAACACGCCGGAGGCGATCGAGGCGACCAACTACCTGAAGAGCCTCCTCCCGTATGCGCCCGATGGTGCGATCAGTGCCAACGGCGACGATGTGGCCTTCAAGTTCCTGTCGCAAGACATCGGTTCGATCATCCAGTACTCGGGCTACTACGGCTTCGCCAAGGACGAGTCGGCGAACAAGTTCGTCGGCAAGATCGGCACCGCCACGATGCCGATGGGCGCAGTCGACATCACGCACCTCGCTGGCTGGAACATCGGCATCCCTGCCGACTCCAAGAACCAGGAGCAGGCGTGGCAGTTCCTCGAGTACGTGCTCGGCAAGTCGAACTCGGTGGCCTACCTCGAGTCGGGTGCCGCGGCCATCGGCCGAATCAGCATCACGGAGAACGAGGATCTCATCAAGCAGAACCCGTACCTGCCGCTGCTCAACATCCCCGACAGCAGCCGCATCGAGCGCTACCCGCAGCTCAAGGTGTGGCCGGAGATGGACACGGCCATCGTGCAGAGCATCACCGCAATCCTGTCGGATCAGACGAGCGTCGAAGACGGGCTGAAGCAGCTCAACGACGACCTCACGCCGATCCTCGCCGCCGAGCGCGGCTGACCTCTCCCTGAGCGCATGACGGCCGAGGGACTGCTGACCGATCCGGTACGTGGTCTCTCGGCCGCAGCGCGCCAGCGCGGCAGGAGCGCTCGGCTCCGTGTCGCGCTGCTCACGTTGCCGTCGTGGGTGATGTTGATCGCGATGTTCGCGATCCCGATCTGCGTCGGGGTGTACCTGTCGTTCCGAAGCGACAAGATCGGCTCGTTCGTGCCCGGCGAGTTCGTCGGGCTCGACAACTATCGACGTGACGTCTTCAACGGAGCCTTCGGTGAGGCGCTCGTCACCACGATCATCCTCACGGTGATTGGACTCGCCATCCAGCTCCCCATCGGGATCGGGCTCGCGCTGCTGCTGCACCGCAACCTCACCGGCACAAGAGTGTTCCGCACGGTGCTGCTCCTGCCGATGCTGCTGACACCAGTGGCGGTCGGATTGATGTGGCGGTTCATGCTCGACACCGACCTCGGCGTCATCAACTGGCTGCTCGACACGGTGGGGCTGTCGCGCATCGACTGGCTCGGCGAGAAGTGGGCAGCACGCGTGGCGATCGCGCTCGTTGACAGCTGGCAGAGCATCCCGTTCGTGATGCTGATGACGCTCGCCGCACTCTCGGCCCTCCCCGAGGGCCCGCTCGAAGCAGCGCGGGTGGATGGGGCGTCGACGTGGCGGGTGTTCCGCTTCGTCACGCTGCCGATGCTCCGACCGGTGCTCTACATCACCCTCATGATCCGCGTGGTCGACAGCCTGAAGCTGTTCGACATCCTGTTCATCCTCACTCGCGGCGGGCCGGGCACCGCGACACAGACCGTGGGCCTGCTCACCTACAACACGGGCTTCAACTTCCTCGAGACCGGCCGTGCGGCGGCGTTGGGCGTCGCCACTGCGATCATCACGCTGCCGGTGTACATCCTGTGGCTGCGTGCGCAGCGGGCCGCGCGATGAGCAGTCGACGCGGATCACCGTTGGGCCGCGTGGCCTCTTACGCGGTGCTCGTCCTCGCAACGGGGGCGGCCCTGTTCCCCATCTTCTGGACGATCAGTACGAGCATCAAGACCCGGGTCGACAGTTTTGCGAACCCGCCGGTGTTCTTCCGGTTCACGCCCACATCGAAGAACTACCGCAAGCTCGCAAACGACGACTCGTTCTGGGACGTGTATCTCAACACGGTGATCATCACGCTCGCCTCCACGTTGCTGGCGGTCGGCATCGGCACGCTCGCCGCCTACGCCCTGGCGCGCCATCGCCGGTTCCCAGGGCGCCGGCCGTTCGAGGCGACCCTCGTGCTCGTGCGCGCGTTGCCCGGCATCGTGCTCGTGATCCCGATCTACCAGATCGTCACGCGCCTCGGTCTCTACGACAATCGGCTGGCCCTGATCGTCATCTACGCCACGCTCAACCTCCCGTTCGCGGTGTGGCTGATGACCGGCTTCGTCGACCAGATCCCCGTAGAGGTGGAGGAAAGCGCGCGCACCGATGGAGCGACCGGATGGCGAGTGTTCTGGCACGTGATCCTGCCGTTGGCGGCGCCGGGCATCGTGGCCACGTCGATCTTCGTGGCGCTGCTGGCGTGGAACGAGTTCCTCATTCCCGTGCTGCTCGCGGGTGAAGACAACAAGACGCTCCCGGTGTTCATCAGCGGGTTCATCAGTGCCCGAACGCTCGACTGGGGACCGATGGCAGCGGCAAGTGCCTTGGCGATCGTGCCGATCGCGGTGTTCACTGCGCTCATTCAACGACGTCTCGTTGGCGGGCTCAGCTCGGGAGCGGTGAAGGAATGAGCGTGACTGAGTCCGATCGCCACGAGCTGGTTCGCCGCGCGAACGTCGAGCGCGTGTTCCGCGCAATCCGTGACGGCGCGCCGCTCACCAAGAGCGCGTTGGTCGGCTGCACGGGTCTGTCGAAGCCGACGGTGCTCGACATCGTCGCCGCGCTCGAGGACGAAGGGTTGATCCGGCCGGTGAGGGTGGCGTCGGCAGGTACCGGGCGCGTGCCCATCGGGTACGAACCGAACCCTCGATCGGCGTTCGTGGTCGGGGTCGATCTCGGCGGCACGAAGGTGATCGCGGCAGTGTCCGATCTGTCGGGCACGATCATCGCCGAGATCGAACAGCGGACATCGCGCGCGGGCGGCGACGCCGTGGTTGCGCAGCTCAGCGACCTTGTTCGTTCCGTCGCTCGCGACGGTGGCGTTCCGTGGTCGCGCGTCGATGCCGTCACGGTCGGCAGCCCCGGTGTCGTGCAACCGGACGGCACGATCGAACTGGCCACCAACATCCGCGGGTTCGATCGCGTGTCCCTCGCAACGGACTTGCGCAAGGCGCTGCGCCGCCCGGTGCGTGTCGAGAACGATGTGAACCTCGCTGCCGTCGGAGAACGGCACGCCGGGGTGGCGACCGGCTGCCGCACGTTCGTGTTGCTGGCGATTGGCACTGGTATCGGCGCCGGCGTCGTGGTCGACGGCCGCCTCGTGCGCGGCGCGCACGGCCGCGGCGGCGAGGTGGCCTTCCTGCCACTCGGTACCGACGCCGCGCATCCCACCAGCCGCCGACGTGGTGCGTTCGAAGTGACCGCGAGTTCATCGGGCGTGCAGGCGATCGTGCGTGACGAACTGTCGCGCCAGAACGGCCACCGCAGTTCGCTCACCGTTCGAAGTGACGGTCGAGCCGTGTTCGCCGCGGCCGCCGACGGTGACCGACTCGCGAACCGTGTCATCACGCGTCTGGCGGCGGTCGTCGCCGACGGCGTGCTGTCGATCGTGTCGGTCATCGACCCGGAGATGGTGGTGCTCGGCGGCGGCATCGGATCCAACCCCCTCCTGCTGGCCCCGGTTCGCGACGCACTCGAACGAGTCGCGCCCTGGCCGGTCCGGGTGGAGACATCGATGCTCGGCCCGCGCTCGGGCGTCGTCGGCGCTGTTCATCACGCACTCGAGAGCTTGCCGGTCGTCGAGGCCGGCAAGGTCAGTGCTCGCTTGCAGGGGGACGCATGACCACTATCGGTGAACCATTCGTGTGCGTCGAGGCGTCCGTCATCGACGTGCTCGCTGACGTCGGCAGGTACACGGTGTGCGTGAACGATCCGCCGTGGTCGGCACTTGCGCCACGCGTGCGCCCGCCGGTTCGTGTGGTGCCCGCGTGGGAGATGGAGATGAGTCACCTCGAAGCGGTCGCCGCCGAGGATGATGACGCCGACGTCGTCATCGGGCTGGGTGGTGGCACCGCGCTCGACACTGCGAAGTTCCTTGCGTGGCGTCAGGGCAAGCCGCTGGTGCAGATCCCCTCGATCACCTCGGTCGACGCCGGGTTCACCGACGCGGTCGGCGTGCGCGTCGACGGGCACGTGAGGTATGTGGGTCGGATCGTGCCCGAGCGCGTGGTGCTCGACCTCGAGCTCATTCGTTCCGCACCGGCGCACCTCAACCGGGCAGGCATCGGCGATGTGCTCTCGTGCCACACCGGGTTGTGGGACTGGCGGGCGGCCACCGCTACCGGAGCCGGGCCGGCGTGGGACGACGACCTGGCGGCGCTCGGCGCGACGCTGCTCGACGAGCTCGAGGCTGCGGCGCCAGAGGTTCGAGCGGTGAGCGACGATGGCGTCCGGTTCCTCGCCGACGCGTATCGCCGTATCGGTGCCGCGTGCGCACACGCCGGGCACAGCCGGTTCGAAGAGGGCAGCGAACACTTCTGGGCGTACGCGTTCGAGCACGCGACGGGAGCGCACCCTGTCCACGGCGAGATCATCGCGTTCGCAGTGGTGGCACTCGCGTCCGTACAGGGCAACGACCCTGAGCGAGCCGCCGCGATCGTGGCAGCGAGCGGCGCACGCGCGCATCCGCTCGACCTCGGCGTCGAGCGCTCGGTGTTCACCGAGGTACTGCTCGGGTTGCGGCAGTACGCGCGGGCCGAGGGTCTCGACGTGGGCATCGCCGATCTACGCGAGCTCACCGTCGACGATGCCGACGCGGCGTGGGACCTCGTCTCCAAACTGCCAAGGGAGATCCACTGATGGCCACGATCGAGCTGCGCGACGTGTCGAAGGCGTTCGAGGACGGGACGCTTGCGGTCGACCACCTCGATCTGTTCATCGATGATGGCGAGTTCGTCGTGCTGGTCGGTCCGTCCGGGTGCGGCAAGACGACATCGCTGCGGATGGTGGCCGGACTCGAGGATCCGACCGATGGTGAGATCCTCATCGACGGCCGGGTGGTGACGCAGGTTCCGTCACGCAGCCGTGACATCGCGATGGTGTTCCAGAACTACGCGCTGTATCCACACATGGACGTCGCCGACAACATCGCCTTCGGGTTGCGGATGGCGGGTGTCGCAAAGGCAGAACGCCGCCGTCGCGCAGCGGAGGTGGCTGAGATCCTCGGCATCAGCGATCTGCTCCACCGACGCCCGAAGCAGCTGAGCGGCGGCCAACGCCAGCGAGTGGCGATGGGACGTGCGATCGTGCGCGAGCCGAAGGCGTTTCTGATGGACGAGCCGCTGTCGAATCTCGATGCCAAGCTCCGTGTGCAGATGCGTGCGGAGATCGCCCGTATCCAGAAGCGCGTGGGGGCGACCACGTTGTACGTCACCCACGATCAGGTCGAGGCGATGACCATGGCCGACCGCGTGGCAGTGATGCGTCGCGGGGTGTTGCAACAGCTCGCCACACCACCTGAGCTGTACGAGTTCCCGACCAATGTGTTCGTCGCCGGGTTCATCGGGTCGCCACCGATGACCTTGCTCCACGGCCGACTCGAAGCGGCCGCTGATGGCCTCGAGATCGTGCTCGGATCGAATCGCCTCGCACTGTCGGCGCGGTCGGGAGTGGAGGCGCACCTCGGGCGCGATGTGGTGGTCGGCATCCGTCCGGAGGACATCGAGGATGGCGCACTCGCCGGCTCCGTGCCGGCGAACCGATGCATTCGGGTGCGCGTGGACCTGGTTGAGCAACTCGGGAGTGATGTGCTCGTCCACGGGGCGATCGATGCCCGACGCGCGCACAGCGATGCCGTCGTGGAGGCCCTCGAGTCCGACGACGTGTCGCCGGTCGGCGGCTTGGAAGCGGTCCTCGTCGCCCGTTGCTCGCCGCGCAGCCGGATCCTGGCCGACTCCGTGGTCGAGTTGGCGGTCGACACCGACCGCATCCATCTCTTCGACCCCGTCACCGGCGTCGCTCTCCGCTGACCCGTTCTGCCGGGCCACCGTGGCGCAACTCTGGTTGCAAAACCGAACGCATTTCCGACGTTTCTGCAACCAGACGTTCCCAGCATCACGTCGGGACCTTCGACCGTGTTGCACATCGGCCCGTCGTTGGCATCCTGGGCGCGCTCAACGCAGAGCCACACCCCCGAAGGAGTTCACCATGACCCGTCGTCTGCTCATCACCGCCGCCCTCGCTTCGGCACTCGTACTGGCCGCGTGCGGGTCGGACAGCACGTCGTCCGACACGACGAGCGACCAACCGATCACGATCACCGGCGAATGGGCTCGTACCAGCCCGATGGGTGCGTCCGCGGGCGCCGTGTATCTGGTGATGACGAGCGCGGTCGACGATCAGTTGGTTGGCGCATCGGTCGACAGCAAGGTGGCAGGGAGCGTCGGGCTACACGAGACGGTGATGGCGGAAGCATCCGCCACGACCGACATGATGAGCTCGACCGACACCGCCGCCGATGCCATGACGATGCGGCCCGTCGATGCGATTGCGCTGCCAGCCGGGAAGGCGGTGACGCTCGAGCCAGGTGGCTATCACATCATGCTCGAGGACCTCGTCGCTCCGCTCGAGGTGGGCAAGGAGATCACCGTGACCTTGACGTTCGATACGGCCGGCACACGCGAGATCACGGTGCCGATCCGCGACGACGCGCCGTGAGGCGGATCTCCTCCACCGTTGTTGCGTTGCTCGTCTCCGTGAGTGTCGTGTCGTGCGGTTCGGGGAGCGACCATGCCGACACGTTGCCCGATGTGCCACTCGCGGAACTCGCCAGCGGCACGGCCACTTCGGCCTCGTCGATCAAGGGTCCTGCCGTGGTCAATCTCTGGGCCACTTACTGTGCGCCGTGTCGCGCCGAGATGCCTGCGTTTCAGGCGGTGTCCGATGATCTCGCCGGTGCGGTGCGCTTCATCGGTGTGAACGAGGGCGACGACGCTCCATCGGCTCGGAAGTTCCTCGACGAGGTCGGCGTGTCGTTCGACCAGTACCTCGATGAAGACGGAGCGCTGTCGGCGGCGTTGGGGGTGACGGGACTTCCCGCGACCGTGGTCGTCGACGAGCAGTCACACGTGGTGACCATTCATTCGGGTGCGCTCGACGAGGACGAGATCCGTCAACTCGTCGCGACCGTCACGCCTCGACCGTGAGCACGAAACTCTTCGCCGGGTTCGTGGAGCATTCGCCGGCGAACACCCCAGGCTCGCTGAACCGATACGTGAGCGTGCTGTCGGCCAGCACGTAGAGCGTGCCGACCATGTGGCTCGCTGAGTCCTGGTTGACGATGCGGATGGTGTCGCCGACGCGCACGTCGAGTGATGCTGGCATGATGCCGGGATCGTCACCCCGCGCGATGAGCGCGGCAGTGCCCTCCGGGATCAGGTAGTCGTAGTCGTATGGGCCGGCGATCGTGGTGACCGGGACGGCCCGCTGAGGGTTGGCCGCGCTGGCACATGCGCTCAGCGACGATGCGAGCGCAGCCAGCGCGAGCAGGGTGGCCGCTCGCGCTCGCTTCATGCGGGGGTTCCCTCCGCGAGGAGGATCCTCAGGTCGTTCGCGATGTCGCTCGACGACACGCCGAACGGCCAGGTGAGCCGGACCACTCCGGTGCCGTCGACGACGTAGAGCAACCCGGTGTGGGCGACCTCCACCTCGCCATCGGCGTCCGTGCTGACGTCATAGCTCGCGCCGAACACGTCGGCCGCCCGCCCCAACTCGGCCTGGTCGTCGGTGCGAAGAGCGTGTGCTCCCGCGACAACGCTCTGGACGTACGAGGTGAGGAGTGTCCCAGTGTCGCGGTCAGGGTCGATGGTGACCATCGCGACCTTCACCTGGTCGGCCTTCGTGTCCAGCTGACGAAGCCCGGCACGGATCGCGGCAAGCGTCGTGGGGCACACGTCGGGGCACTGCGTGAAGCCGAAGAACACGAGCAGAAGCTGATCTTGCTCGGCTCGGAAAGCGAACGGAGCGTCGCCGTTCGAGGCGTCAGGAAGGCTGGCGGTGTCGACCCGCTGCTCGGCACTCGGTCGGTACCCGACCAGGTCCGTCGACGGGGTATCGCTGCCGCATGCGGGCACGATGAGGAGGATCACCGCAGCGGTGATCAGGAGGGGCGCCCGCGCGAAGGAGTATGTCTTCACGAGGGTGACGCTATGGCCCGCTCGTCGAGTTTCCCTAGGGCCGAAGGACCCGGTCGGAGCGGGTCACACGGTCATGCCGTCTCGTCGACCGTGACGCCGCGCCAGAACGCGATGTGGTCGGCGATGGCGGCTGCCTTCGCGCTCGGCGTCGGGTAGAACCAGGCGGCGTCGGTGTTCTCCTTGCCGTCGACGACGAGCGAGTAGTACGAGGCGGTTCCCTTCCAGGGGCACACGCTCGTCTTGGTGCTGGCCTTCAGCACCTCGGGCCGCACCGAGGCGACGGGGAAGTAGTGATTGCCTTCGACGACGACGGTTTCGTTGCTCTCGGCGATGACGCTGCCGTTCCAGGTTGCTCGAACCACGGTGACTCCTCGGTTGGTGGTGCTGTCTGCCGTCAGTCTGGTTGCAGATTCGACGGTTTCCCGTTGCTTTCTGCAACCAGAGTGCGGGCGGCCGATCGGGCGGCACGGACGGCGGTCGACATCGTGGCCTGGATGAGGTAGCCGCCGGTGGGTGCTTCCCAGTCGAGCATCTCGCCGATCACATAGGTGCCGGGGAGTCGACGCAGCATGAACGCATCGTCGACCTCATCGAGTGCCACGCCGCCTGCACTCGAGATCGCCCGGTCGATCGGCATCGTCTCGCCGATCCGCAGCGGGACAGCCTTCACGAGCTCGGCGAGCGCGTCTGGCTCGCTCGGCGGCGCACCGCCCGTGACCTCTCGCACGAGGGCGATCGCGACCGGCGACAGGCCGAGGGTACGACGAAGCGCGCTCGACATCGACTCCTTCGGTCGACGCCGCGACCAGCGCTCCGCCAGCTGTGCGATGGTGAGATCGGGATGGAGGTCGACGTGGATGGCGGCGACACCCTCGGCATCGATGGCCGCCCGGATCGAGGGGATCGACGCGTAGATCGGTCCGCCCTCGAGGCCGGTCGCAGTGATCATCAGGTCGCCGCGCACGGCGACCGCGGTACCGACGGTGACGGCCGTGTTCTTCACCGGCACACCTTCGAATCGATCGAGGAAGCCAGACGACCACGACACGATGACGCCGCAGTTCGCGGGCCGCAGATCGTGGACGACCACACCTGCCTCCCGCAGGATCGGCACCCATCCGCCGTCGGAACCGACGCGCGGCCATGACGCCCCGCCGAGCGCAAGGATCGTGACGTCGGAGGTCCGGTCCCACACCTCCTCGCCCTTCGCGCAGCGCAGTGTGCGGTGAGCGTCGTCAGCCCATCCGACCCAGCGCGTCCGTGTCTCGATGACGACGCCGAGGTCGGCGAGTCGGGCGAGCCAGGCGCGCAGCAAAGGTGTGGCGCGGAATGACTGCGGGAACACTCGCCCGCTCGACCCTGCGAACGTCGGCTCGCCGAGCCCGGCACTCCAGGCGCGCAACGCATCGGCGTCGAACGTGCGCAGCGCTTCGGCGAGCCGCGACGATGCGGCACCGAAGCGCGCGACGAGCGCATCGATCGGCTCGACGTTGGTGAGGTTGAGCCCGCTCCGACCGGCCAGCACGAGCCGTCGACCCACCGATGGCATGTGCTCCACCACCGTCACCTGCACGCCGGCAGTCGCGAGCACCTCCGCTGCCATCAGGCCACCGGGGCCACCTCCCACCACGGTCGCCGTCGGCACCTGGGCAGACTACGAGTCCAACCGATTCCGAATGCGCTCCAACCTGGTCCTCGCCTGTATCGGTGAGCGTTGCGTGACGATCGCCGACACAGCTTCGAGCAGCACCGCGCCGGGTGATCCGATCGGCGTAGCGTCGGACGGATGGAGCAGTATCTCGACAGCATCACCGACAGCGCAGGGCGGATCGCTGACGCGCTGCGGACCGGTCCACTCGATGCACCGGTTCGAGCGTGCCCGGGGTGGGATCTCGCCGAACTGGGCCGACACATCGGCTACATCCACCGCTGGGCTCGGGTCGCAACGCTCCACGGCGCTCGTCCGGCCGACGACGACATCGAGGCACCGCCCCCGGCCGACGACCTGGCCGACTGGGTCGAGCAAGGCGCCGCAGCGCTCAACTCGGTGTTCGCCGGGCTCGATCCCGCCACACCGACCTGGCATCCGTTCCCCGTGGCGAAGGTGGCTGCCGTGTGGCCACGTCGACAGGCGTCGGAAACGCTGATCCACGCCTGGGACGCGCAGGATGCCGTCGGCGGATCGCGGTCGCTTGATCCGCTCATGGCAAGTGACGGCATCGCCGAGTACTTCGAGGTGATCGTGCCGCGGATCATCAGTCGTACCGATCGCGTCGCGCCAACAGGCACGATCGAGGTGACGTCTACGGACACCGGGTTACGGCTCGTGGTCGTCAGCGACAGCACCGGCGTGTTGCTCGAACCGACGGCCACGCCTGAGGCTTCCCTGTCGGGTTCCGCAACGGAGCTCGCCCTTGCGCTGTGGGGCCGGATCGCGCTCGACGAACCTCCCGAACACCCACTCGCGCTCGGCTGGTTGTCGTTTGGCGGGAACTGACGTCCGTCAGTCGACGGTGACCTCCGGGCCGGTCTCGTCAGACGTGTCGCGCGTGGCGCTGTCGGCCGCCGGGTCCGGGTCGGTGGCGAAGCGCATGCTCGTCAGCACGTCGGCGAACGACGCCGGGATCTCCTTGTTGGTGGAGGTCGCCGTGAGCGTGTGAATGCTGGTGCCCTTCGCGAACACCACCTTGTGGATCCACTGGTCTTGGGTTCGTCCGATCATCTGGATCGCCGGGACGCCGCGGAACTGGGTGACGGTCTGCGCGAAAAAGTCGTCGCCCAGTGCTGTCACCGCATCGGCCGACGCCATCTTCATGAGCTGGGGCATGTTGGCGAGCGAGTCCGGCGGCATCGTCACGACCCGCAGCACCAGCAGGTCGTTCGATCCGGCGCGGGCGACCCACGTGGTGACCGCCTTGTCGCCCTGTCCGGCTGGTGGCTGGAGTTCCTTGAGTGGCACCGACGGCAGTACCGCGGTGAAGCCGTCGCCCGCAATCTTCGTGAGGTCGACCGGATCCAGATCGGTCGGCGGCGCGATGTCCTCGAACGGCGAAGCAGCCGCATCCTCGGTGCCGCTCGAGTCGGAACCCTGGAGCAGGAGGAACGCCCCGACACCGATCACGACGATCGCGACGATGCCGGCGATGAGCAGCACGGGGCTCGGGCCGCTCTTCTTCTTCGTGGTGGTGGCGGCACCGGGCGGGACGAAGGCACCTCGCGGGGTGAAGGTGCGCGCTCCGACGGCCGGGGCGCCGACCGCCAACGCACCAACGGCCGGGCCGGCGCCAACGGCGGGGCTGGCGCCAACGGCGGGGCTGGCTTCTGCCGGAGTCGCGTCGGAGGGTTTCGGGTCTGCGGGGTTTGTGATGGGCATGCCCCCGAGCGCCAGCCCGGTCATCGACGGCGCGCTGTCGGTGCTCGGCTGGGCCTCCTCGGTGCTCGGCTCCACCGCCGGGTTCCAGGCAGGCCTGGCAGATGCTGGAGTGAGGACGGCGACATCATCGACGACGGGCATCCCGATCGATGGCGTGGTGGACACGGTGGGTGGGGTCAAGCCGACCGACAGGCGACGGACCGGTGGGAGTTCGATCGCGGGGCTGCCGGATGCGCTGGGTGCGGCGGATTCCGTGGATTCCGTGGAGTACGACGTGAGCCAACCGGACGTCCACGGATCGCCGGACGCCGAGGGCGGGGGTGTTGCGGACACGGGGGCGGTCTGAGGCGGTCCCGGAAGGGTCGAACCGTGCGGTTTCACGACGCTTCATCGGTTCCTGGCAAGGCAACCTCAAGGGTTGTTCAGGTGGGGGATGCGAGAATCCCCCGGCACCTCAGGCAGCGAAATCGACCGACTCCAAGAGCGAACGCAGTGACGCCGGCACCTCGGGCTTGTCGTCGACAGAGATGAAGTCGACGAGCGCTGCGCCACCGCCGACGATCACCTGGAAGACGTACGCGTCGCTTTGTTTGCCGACGACGAGCACCCCACGTTGGCCGTCGACCGCGATCCGGCTGGTCGAGACATGCTTCTCGCCGAGGGCCTCGATCACCGCCGACGCCTCGCGATCCACGTCGGTGCTCGTGACGGGAGCGCCGGCGTCGATCAGCCGAACCGTGAGGACCTGGCTGGGTGACGACATCTGCCAGTCGGTGGTGGGTTGTCCCTTCACCTCGGACATCGTTGCAGTGACCGGGCCGGACGGGAACACCATCCGAATGAGCGGCGTGCGGACCTCGTTGTCGATGGGCGCACCGTGCGCGTCGATCCACCGGTCCTCGATGGTGGTGGTGCTGGCTGCGGTGGCGTCGCTGTCCATGCTGCCGAGCAGGCGCACGACCATCAGGCCAGCTGCCAGGCCGAGGACGACCGCGACCGCGAGCTGGATGCGGCGCCGCGTCGAGGACATCGCACGATGCTACGGATCACGCCGCCCCGCGAGCGCGACCCTCAGAGATACCACTCGGTCGGGTCATAGGTAGGTTCGAGGTGTTCCGCGAGACGCTCGTTCTTGCACAGCTGTGGTGTGGCGCCGAGCGGAACGGGTTCGCCGTTCCGGAAGGCCCACTCTCCGCGTTGTGACGTGTCGCCTCGAACGTAACTCGAGATGGCGAACGCGCGATCGTGGGCCGAGTCGTTGGGCATCGAACCGTGCACGGTGAGCAGGCCCCAGATCGCGAGGTCGCCGGGTTCGAGCACCACGTCGACGAGATCGTCCGGGTCGATGCCGACGCTCCGCAGTTCGTCGTCGGCGGTGAGGCCCTTCATGATCGACTCGCCGTCGCCATCCGAGAGGCCGAGGTAACCGAGCCGGTGGCTCCCCGGGAGCACCCGGAGGCATCCGTTGTCCGGCGTGGCCGGGTCGATCGCGAGGCCGACGGTGACGGTGTCGCGCAGGACGTCGTCGTATGCCGTCCGCGCCTCACGGAACCGCAGGTCCTGATGGAACCGGTAGCCGTTGATGCGCGCTCCCGGTGGCTTCCAGTGGATCTGCTGGGTGACCTGCTTGATGTCGCGTCCGAGGAGCGGCTCGAGCACCTCGAGGTATGCGGGATGGCTGCGAAGACGGTCGAAGTATGGATCGGCCCACGCGAACCAGTACGCCTGGATGAGATACCGCTGACCGAAGTGCTGCTCGGGGAGGATCTCGTAGGCAAGGTTGCCGTGCCGGAAGGTGACCGGGTGCTGGAGGCCGATGTCGCGAAGTTCGGCCGTCTTGCGTTGCAGCTCGGCCACCGATTCGGCGGGCAGGAACCCACGGACGATGCCGTATCCCTCGTCGCGGTACTGCTCGATGGCCTGCTCGATCGCTGCATTCGGCATGAGCGCACTGTGCACCGTGACCACGCCGTTGCGCAAGGTCCACCAGTGGTGTCACACCCCCGATGCATGCTTCGGGGGCATGCGGATCCTCCACACCAGCGACTGGCACCTCGGGCGCAGTTTCGGCCCCGTGTCGCTTGCCGACCACCAGCACCAATTCGTGGACTGGTTGGTGGGCGCGTGCGCCGACTTGCGGATCGATCTCGTGGTGGTTGCCGGTGACATCTACGACCGCTCGATCCCGCCCATCGACGCCGTGGTGCTGTTCCGTGACGCGCTACGCAGGCTGCGGGCCAATGGCCACCGGGTGGCGGTCATCACCGGCAATCACGACGGCGCCGATCGCGTCGCTGCATACGACGACCTCATTGATGTGAGCGGCATCTACGTACGGGGTGGCTACGGGCGGCTCGGCGAGGTCATCTCGCTCCCGTTCGACGACGGGCCGCTCGACCTCGTGCTGCTGCCCTTTCTCGACCCGCACGCAGCGCCGGACGACCTGCCGGTTGGCCCGCACGACGCCGCGCCGGACGAGGCGCATGATGATGCGTTCGAGCGGCGTCTGCGCCGCACGCACGAGTCGGTCCTCACCGCCGCCATCGCCGCCACCCACCCACGGTTGTCGAGCCCACGGTCGGTCGCAGTGGCGCACGCCTTCGTCTCCGGCTGTGAGGTCACCGACTCCGAACGGCCACTCACCGTCGGTGGCTCCGGCACGGTGCCGGCGTCGTTGTTCGCGGGGTTCTCCTATACCGCGCTCGGTCACCTCCATCGCCCCCAGCGCGTCGGCGGGTCCGACACGGTTCGCTATTCCGGCACACCGCTCGCCTATTCGTTCTCCGAGGGGCATGGGAAGAGCGTCACGGTCGTCGACATGAGGCCCGATGGTCGATGCACCGTCGACATCGTGCCGATCGATGTCGGACGCGCCGCCTGCACCATCGAGGGCACCATCGACGAGCTGCTCGGGGCGGTGCCGTCGGCCGCCGTGCGCGACTCGTTCGTGCGAGCCGTCGTCACCGATCCGGGTGTCGTGCTCGACGCGAAGCAGCGGCTCACCGCCGTCTACCCCCACGTGGTCGAGATCGACCTCCGCCCCGCCGTTCCCGCCGGCGATCGAGCACCAGCGGCAGTACGTCGCAGCCTCGCTCCCCTCGATGCGGTCGAGGCGTTCTGGATCGAATCGACGTCGCAGCCACCCACGGCTGCCGAACGCGACGTGCTGCACCAGGCGCTTGCGCACGCCGGCGGGGGCCGCGGCTGATGCGCCCGCTCCGGCTCGAGTTCCAGGCGTTCGGTTCCTTCCCGGGCCGAGAGGTCGTCGACTTCGAGGCGCTCGCTCGTCGCGGGCTGTTCGTCGTGTCCGGTCCCACCGGCGCTGGCAAGTCGACCATCTTCGACGCCATGGTCTACGCGCTTTACGGAGAGCTCCCGGGTCAGCGCGCCGCCGACGGTCAGGCACGGTCGCATCATGCCGATCCCGATGCGGAGACCATCGTCACCTTCGACTTCGACGTCGACGGCAGTCGGTATCGCGTCCGGCGCACCCCGAAGTGGGAGCGGCCGAAGATCCGTGGTGCCGGCACGACGAGCCAGCCACCGACGGCCACGCTCACCAAGCTGGTGGGTGCTGGCACCGAAGCGATCGTCACCAACGTCAATGCGTGCACATCGCATGTCCACCAGCTCGTCGGGTTGTCATCGAAGGAGTTTCAGCGCGTCGTGCTCCTGCCTCAGGGTGAGTTCACGGCCTTTCTCATCGCGTCCGATGACGAGCGCGAAAAGCTGCTCCGGCGGCTCTTCGGTGTCGACCTCTACGAGCACGCGGTTGCGTGGATGAAGGATCATCTGCGGGCCTTGCGCGAAGACGTCGGTGTCGCCGATGCCGACATCGATCACCACCGCGCGAACGCGGTCACGGCACTCACCGCGGCGCGCAAGGAGTGGCTCGACCTCGTCGACCCGAGCACCCACCACGGCGAACCGCTCGACGACCTCCCCGGCGCCACGCTCGGGCGACTGATCGACGAGCTCGAACCGATCCGTGCCGAACAACAGGGTGCGCTCCGCACGCTGCAGACCGAAGCGGCCGCAGCGCAGGCCGAGGCGGCCGAAGGAGCGCGTGCGGCCGACCGTTTCGATCGCGCCGTGGCCGCCGCCGCCGACCGCGATCGTCTCGAACGCGACCGTGTCACCATCGACGAGGCTCGGGTCGCGGTTGCATTGTCGCAGCGGGCACGGCCCGTCGTTGTCGCCGCTGATGCGGTTGCTCACGCCACGTCGGCAGCGGCTCGCGCCGAGGCCGATCTTGCGGCTGTTCGTAGCGCGCTCGTCGATCACCTCACGCGCATCGACGTACCCATCCCGGCACTCGATGCCGTCTCGGTCGCCACCGCGCTGACGGCGTTGGATCACACCGTCTCGATCAATCGGGGACACCTCCGCGATGCCGAGCGCGCGTTGGGCGAATCGACGCGCGCCGATGCAGCGGCGGCTCGCGCCCGCGACGATCACGCTGCGGCCACCCGCGTCGTCGACGCGCTCCACGTCGAGCACGGCGTGCTCACCGAGCAGATCGGCACGTTCGAGCCGATCGTCCAGACGTTGCCCGTCCGCACTGCAGCAGTGGCGACAGCACGGCAACTCCTCGTCGACCGGCGCGCGCTCGATCAGGTGGTCTGCCACCTTGCCGATGCCACCTCAGCGCGGATTCATGCGAACGACACCTACCTGGTCACCGTCACCCGCTTCATCGAGACGCAGGCGCCACGACTGGCTCACACGTTGCAACCGGGGAGCGCGTGTCCCGTGTGTGGCTCGTGCGAGCACCCGCATCCAGCTGTCGACGCGGATGGCGAAGCTGTCGACCAGGATGCCGTCGATCAGGCGCGCGCTGCGCTCCAAGATGCTGCCGAGCAGGTCGCCCGCCACGAGGCCGACGAGCAACACCTGCGGGAGGCCCTCGGTGCGCGCGCCGGCCAAGCACTCGGTGCGCTCGAGGACGAGCTCGACGCTGCCATCGCCGCTCTCGATGCGGCGACGGCGGCACTCGGTGCGCTCACCGCCGCGCGTCACGCCCTCGCGTCGCTCGACGCACGGCGGAGCGAGGCGACCGAGGCAGCGCAGACCACCGCTGCCCTCGCCGCTGCGGCGGAGCAGCAGGCGCGCACGGCACGTGACGACGCCCAACGCCTCGCGGCAGTTGTCGCCAGCGTCGACCCCGACGTGGTGAAGACACACGAGGCAGCGCTGCCTCACCTCGAGCAACTCGCGGTCACCCTCGCGCAATGCGCCGACGCTGCCACCACGGCGATCGCCGGGTTGCACGGTGCGACCGGTCGGTTCGACGACGCGTTGGCTGCGAGTGGCCTCACCGACGCACGCGCTGCACGCACCGGTCTCCTCGATCCCGAGGAAGAAGACAACGTCATCCGTCGGATTCGCCGGTGGGACGATCAGGTGGTCGACACCCGGGCTCGTCTCGACGAACTCAGCGCCCAGGGTCTGCCCGAGCGGCGCCCGGATGCGGCCGCGCTCGCCACAGCGGCTGCCCGCCTGGCCGCGAGCGCGATCAGCGCGGCTCGCGCCGCCACCACGGCATCCGACGCGCTCGATCGGGCCCGCGACTCGCTGGCCAGGGTCGTGCAGATCGAGGCGGAGTCGGTCGAGCTTCGTGGCCGCTACGACGCGGCGCGAGTCGTTCACCAAACGTGTAACGGTGAAGCGGGGATGGGGGTGAAACTCGAGCGTTGGGTGCTTGCCGGCGAACTCGAGCGTGTCACCGATGCCGCCAACGCCCACCTCGCGCGCATGACCGGTCATCGGTTTCGGTTGCAGCGCAGCACCACGACCCGGAGCGCGCTCACGCTCGAGGTCTTCGACGCGCACGCGGGCAGAGCGCGCTCCACGCGCTCGCTGTCGGGTGGCGAGCAGTTCCAAGCGTCGCTCGCCCTCGCGCTGGGGCTCGCCGACGTCATCAGCCAGGGTGGCACGGCAAGCGGCCGACAGTTCGAGGCACTGTTCGTCGACGAAGGCTTCGGGTCACTCGACCTCGATGCCCTCGATGATGCGATCGAAGCGCTGGCGGCGCTCCAGGCCGGCGGCCGGATCGTCGGTGCGATCACCCACGTGGAGGCAATGAAGGAGCGTCTCCACGTCGGCATCGAGGTGAGGCCACGTCGAGAAGGTCACGGATCCACGCTCGTGGTGCACGCCTAGGGTCGTGCGCGCATGTTCTTCGTCCACCACGCCGACCAACTGAGCCCCTTGCTCGACTCGCTCGCGCGCGTGCTCGCTCGTCCGCTCGATGATCCGTTTGCATCCGAGCTCGTGGTCGTCCCGGCGGTGGGTATGCACGACGCCGTCATGGCCGGGCTCGGCCGCCGTCTCGGTGTCAGCGATCCTGCACTGGGTGACGGCATCGTGGCCAACGTCGAGTTCATCTTTCCGGGGCGCTTCATCGGGCGAGCGCTCTCACGTGACGACGGCACGGACGACCCGTGGAGCATTGATCGCCTCACCTGGGCGGTACTCGACGAGTTGACCATCGGCGGCGTCGAGGTGCCCGGGCCGCGTGCCGGCGGGGAGAGTTGGTCGCTGGCGCGTCGTATCGCCGATCTGTGCGACCGGTACGCCACCCAGCGCCCACGCCTCATCGCATCATGGGCGGCCGGTGTCGACACCGACGGCACGCTCGACGAGCGTGGGGAGGCGGCACCGCTCGCGCCGCAACACCGTTGGCAAGCTGCACTATGGCGGGCGGTCCGGCAGCGGATCGATGTCGAGAGTCCTGCCGAGCGGCTCGGCAGTGTGCTGGCCGGCGTGCGCGCCGGTTCGTTGCATGACTCCATCCCCGAGCGGGTGTGCCTGTTCGGTGTCGGAGGCGTGGCGCCCACCACGATCTCGGTGCTGCGCTCGTTGTCAGCGGTGCGCGACGTTCACGTGTTCGTTCGCCATCCGTCGCCCGCGGCGTGGCGCCGGTCGGGGGTCGCACTCGCGGGCGGGCTGCAGCCCCGTGCCACATGCGACGTCGCTGCAACGGTCACCCACCCACTCCTGGCGTCGTGGGGGCGGCCGTCGCTCGAAGCGCGGGCGTTGATCGCCGAGGTGGCCGGTGTGGTCGAGGTCGACGAGTCGGTGCCTGCCACGGGCCCACCGGCCACCGTGCTCGGAGCGCTCCAGCAGGGCGTTCGCCTCGATGCGACGCCGGAGTTGGTCGAGCACCTCGATGCTGCCGACGGCTCGCTGCAGGTGCATGCGTGCCACGGTGAGATCCGTCAACTCGAGGTGCTCCGCGACGCGCTCGGCCACGCCTTTGTCGCCGACCCCACGTTGGCCGCTCACGACGTGCTCGTGCTCTGTCCCGACCTCGAACGGTTTGCGGCACTGGTCGAGCCGGTCTTCGCGCGCGGGGTGTTGCCGGTGCCGGTCCGCATCGGCGACCGATCGCTGGCGACCGCAGATCCGCTGGTGGCCTCGTTGCACGCGTTGCTCACCCTCGTCACCGGCCGAGCAACGCTGTCGGAGCTACTCGGCCTCGTGCAGTTCGAGCCGGTGCGTCGGCGGTTCGGCCTCACGATCGACGATGTGGAACAGATCGCCGAGTGGTGCGAGGAAGTCGGCACGCGGTGGGGCCTCATGTCCGACCATCGATTGCCGTGGGGTCTCCCCGCCGACATCCGGACCGGCACGTGGCGAGCGATGGTCGATCGGCTGCTGGCGGGGATCGCGATGCCGGCACCGACGCCGCGCGTCGTGCTCGATCGGGTGGTGCCGTTCGATGATCTCGGCAGCGATGATGTGCGGGTGGTGGGCGTGCTCGCCGACCTCCTCGCCCGGCTCGTCGAGCTTCACGACGCAGTGCGCGACGCTCGACCGGTACAGGCCTGGGTCGAGCTGCTGCACCGCATGCTCGACGACTTCTGCGCCGTTCCTGCCGACGAATCGTGGCGGATGCAGGCCGTGCATCGCGACCTCGACGCCATGGTGATGTCTGCCGACGGCGCGGCTGGCGCGGGCGGGGCGTGCACGGTTCCCCTCACCATGATCGACGTGCGTGCGTTGCTCAGCGATGGGCTACGCGACCATCCGGGGCAGGTACGTCTGCGCACCGGCGCGGTCACCGTCACCACCCTCATTCCGCAGCACGGTGTGCCGGCCCGGGTGATCTGCCTGCTCGGTCTCGACGATGGTTCGCTGCGAGGTGGCACCTTCGACGGTGACGACATCTTGGGCATGCACCCGTGCGTCGGCGAGCGGCACCCTCGGTTCGAGAGTCGTCAGTTGCTCCTCGACGCGCTGTTGGCCGCAGGCGATCGCGTCATCATCACCTGCAACGGCGCCGATATCACCACCAACAACGCGGTGCCGCTCACGGTCCCCCTGGTCGAGCTTCTCGATGTCGTCGCCGACCTGGTTCCGCTCGACGAACACCGCTCGCCGATCGTCGTTCGCCATCCACGTCACGGGTTCAACGAGCGTGTGCTCGTACCGGGCGGACTCATCGCCGGATCGACGACGTCGTTCACGTTCGATCCGGCGATGCTGGCGGCCGCGGAGGCGCGTCGGGGGGTGGTGGAACGATCCGACGCCGATCGCTCCACGTGGTCACTCCCTGCCCACCCGCTTCCCCGTGTCGACATCGCGGCGCTCGCGAGCGGCGTGCAGAACGTGGCGCGGGTGTACCTGCGCGATCGCCTCGAGGTGCGCGTGCCCGGCGACGCCGACCGCCTGGTCGAGGCGCTGCCCGTGAAAGCCGAACCGCTCGAGATGAGTGCCCTCGGTCGTGATCTGCTCGACGCAACGCGACGCGGCATCGACGAGTCGGCCTGGACCGAAGCGACCCGGCTCACGGGGACGTTGCCACCCGGTGACCTGAGTACGGCCGTGCTCGAGTCGGTCCGCAAGGAGGTCCGTCAGATCGCTGACCGAGCGGCCACCTTCGGGGTGGCGTTGCTGGGTGAGCACGAGCGAACCGTGTCGCACGAACTCGAGGTCGAGGTCGATCACGCGGTGCGTGTCGTGCGGATCGACGGCGTGGTGCGCGGTCTCCTCACCGATCGAGACGATCCGTGTGTCGTCGATGTCCGCTTCAGCCGTCCCAAGCCGGTGATGCGTCTTGGCCTCGCGCTCCAACTCGCGGTGCTGCAACTCGACGACCCCGAACGCGACTGGGCGGGCGTGCTCGTGTGCCGCGCCGCAGCCACGGGCAAGGCGCCCGAGGGTGTCCGGCTGCGCATCGCTGGATCCGGCGACAGTCGACGTCGTCACGCCGAGGCCTTGCTCGGTATGGCTGTGCAGCTGTTCGAGTGGGCCCAGCGCGATGCCGTGCCGTTCTTCCCGCAGGTGTCGACACCGTTGTCGGTCGACGATCTCGGGGGAGCGGATGCGAACATCGACGCCGACCTTCGCGACGCGAGCGTGTCGATGCTCTGGCCATCGCTCTCGCTCGAGCAGCTCCTCGCCGACCCGATCCAGCCGACCGACCCCGAGGCGCTGCAGACGCACGCGCCAGCGGGAGGAAGTCGTGCCGTCGCCACCGCACGGTGGGTGTGGAGCACCTACCGCGACGCAGTCGTCGAGGAGCCGTGATGAGCGAACCGCTCGACCTCAGCGGACCGCTGCCGCGCGGCCGCCTGGTCATCGAGGCCAGCGCAGGCACGGGGAAGACCTACTCGCTCAGCGCGCTGGTGGTTCGCCATGTCGCGGAGCGCCCGCTGGCTGCGTCCTCCCTGCTGGTCGTCACCTTCACCAAAGC
>JBMOFX010000003.1:0-36360 GCA_049318665.1 Ilumatobacteraceae bacterium
CGAGCTCGACCAGGGTCTCGATGAGCACCGCGGTCTGGATGGTCATGTGCAGCGAACCGGAGATCCGGGCGCCGGCGAGGGGCTTCAGCGGGCCGTACTCCTTGCGGAGCGCACGGAGACCGGGCATCTCGTGTTCGGCGAGGTGGATCTCCTTGCGACCGAACGGTGCAAGGGAGAGATCGGCGACGCGGAAATCACGACGGGCGGCGAGGGACGACGACATGGGCTCCTCCAAGGGAACAGATGTAGGGAGTGGAGCGGGGCCGGCGCCAACTGGCGCACACTCGGAGCACCATGGCAATCCAGGGTGCGGGATCAGCCCACGTGACGGCTGGTGACTCTAGCGCTCAGGCGAGCACGACCGCGGACGCATCGAACAGGTAGTGCGTCGCACCCACGTAGTTGTAGACGCGAACGGTAGTGGCACCGCTATAGGTGAGCAGCGCCATGTTGGGCACGGCACCACCGCCCACCACGGTGTTGAGGTTCGACACGTTGGGTTCGGTGGCGTTGGCGGGATACACCGTGACGTAGCCGTCCCTCGCGCCACCGCCGCTTTGGGCGCCGACGCTCGCCACCGTGAGGTTGCCGATCACCCCGAGTTGCTGGCCGACCGGCACCCCACCGATCGTGACCGACGAGGCGAAGTCGGCGAAGCTCCAGTCCTCGCGCTGGTTGCCGCTGATCGGCGTCGCGCCGAACCCTGGTAGCCGGGTGTCGAACACGCGGAACGGCGCCGACAGCGGTACGACTCGACCGGTGGTGGTGGACGGGTCCTGGTTGGCGAGCAGGTATCCCACGATGTCGACCAGCAGGTGCACCGACCCGGCTTCGTTGAAGATGCTGATCGTTCCGTCACTACCGACCGGCACGATCACCAGGTTCGGTTTGATCTGTCCCCTCGTGAGGTTGAGGTTGGACGTGGCCGGTAATGCCGACGGAACCACCGGATCGGGCGTCACCGAGAGGAAGGTGGTGGCGCTGGCACCGAGATTGTTGACACCGGTGAGGTTGAGCACGGCACCGACGACGTTGGGGGTCGCCGGGATCTGGGCACCGCTGGGCAGCGTGACACCTCGGATCGGGACCGTCAGCGACGAGGCCGGCCCGAGCGGCGTGTTGCTCCCTCGCGTGTCGAGCACTCGGCCGGGTACCACGGGCACGAGCCGGGCGCCGCTCGTGTCGCTGCTGGCGCTGGTCGAGTACCAACCGAACACGTCGACAAGGACGTGGGCGGTTCCACCGTCGGCGGAGAACAGTTGGATGCGAAGGTTGCCGTCGGCGCCGGGCCGCACGATCGCTGCATTGGCGACGGTCTGGCCGGCAGAGAAGTTGAGGATCGATGCCTCCCCCGCCGTGCCGTCGGTGCCGAGCGCGTTGAGCCAGCCCGACGCGGTGGGGGCGGCGACCGTGATGTTGACCACGACGGCCAAAACGCCGGCGGGGTCGGATGGCACACCGCCCTTGCCGCGCAGCGGGATGTCGAACGCCGGAATGAACCGGTTCATCGCCTTCGGCCCGGGTGAGTCGACACGCGAGTCGTAGATCCGCTGCGGGGTGAGCGGGTGGTACTCCCCACCTGCGCCGAGCCCTGCAGCGTGCACCGAGCCGACCGCCAACGGCAGCACCGGCGCGACCGGGACCACGACGCCAACAGCGACAGCAGCCACGCCGAGCAGGCGTGCGAGGGATTGGCGGACGGTGACCACGGGCCTCAGTGCGCCGGGGTGAAGGTCGGCGCGAGGTTGCCGGCGTCGATCCGGGCAGCGATCGTCTCGTGCTCGGCATCGGACACGGCGACCGCCTCGTCGATCAGCATCACCGGGATGCCGTCGCGCACGATGTAGCGCCGGTGCAGGCGAGGGTTGTAGAGGCCTTCCGACTCCGCGTCACCGAGGTAGTAGAGAGGGCCCTTGTCCTCGGGACAGGCGAGCACGGCAAGAAGGCGAGGATCGAGCGTCACCCGCCCATCCTGCCATCGGCAACGGCCGATGTGCGTTCACGCACTCGTGATGAGTGCGAGCACCTCGGCCACATGCTGGTCACACGAGTCGCGATCGGCCGCTTCGAGGTTGAGGCGCAGCAACGGCTCGGTGTTCGAGGGACGCAAGTTGAACCACCACGGACCGCAGTCGACCGTGAGCCCGTCGAGCCGGTCTTGCGACATGTCGGCGAATGCTGCGGCGACGTGCTCGATCACTGCGAGCGGATCGTGCACGTGCGTGTTGATCTCACCACTCGAGGAGTACCGCTCGAAGGGCTTGCGCACGACCGACAGATCGCTGTGCTGACGACTCAGCTCGGCGAGTACGAACATGCTCGCGATGAGACCACTGTCGGCGCGGAAGTTGTCGCGGAAGTAGTAGTGCGCCGAGTGCTCACCACCGAACACGGCACCGGTCTCGGCCATGACCGCCTTGATGAACGAGTGACCGACCTTGGTGCGCACCGGCACGCCACCGTGCTCGCGGATCACCTCGGGAACGGCCCGCGAACAGATCAGGTTGTGCAGGACCGTGGCGCCCGGATGTGCGCGCAGGATGGTTGCGGCCAGCAGCGCGGTCGTCGTGGAACCGCTGAGACCGCGACCGGTCTCGTCGACGACGAAGACGCGGTCGGCATCGCCGTCGAACGCCAGCCCGACATCGAACCCACCGCTCACGACGCGGGCCTGCAGGTCGCGCTGGTTCTCGGGCTGCAACGGGTCGGCCGGGTGATTCGGGAACGTCCCGTCGAGATCGCCGTACATCACCTCGAGCGTGATCTGCGGAATGCGTTCGAACACGGCCGGCACGACGAGACCGCCCATGCCGTTGGCGGTGTCGGCAACGACTCGGAGCGGACGGAACGCCGTGGTGTCGACGAACGACACCACGTGATCCGCGAACGCCGACAGGAGATTTCTCTGCGTGAGCGAGCCGGAGGTGGCAGCCTTCGCCGGTCCGTGTCCGTCGAGCACGCTCTGCGCAGTGTCGCGGACCGCGAACAGGCCGGTGTCCTGACCGACAGGCCGCGCGCCCGAAAGACAGAACTTGACGCCGTTGTACTGGGCAGGGTTGTGCGACGCCGTGAACACGGCGGCCGGCGCATCGAGCGTGCCCGCAGCGAAGTAGACGAGATCAGTCGACGCCAGGCCGAGATCGACCACGTCGACACCTTGATCCATCACGCCACGACCGAACGCGTCGACCAACTCGGGCCCTGATGGCCGCATGTCGCGACCCACGAGCACTCGGTCGGCGCCGGCGAAGCGGGCGAAGCCCACGCCGAGGGCGTACGCCACCTCAGCGTTGATCTGATCGGGCACCGTCCCCCGTACGTCGTACGCCTTCACGATGGCGGTGAGGTCGGACGAAGTGGACGATGGGTCGGTCGGCATGGCCGTCACACGCTATCCGGGGGGTCCTTGGAGTCGTCCGGATCACGGCTCGGTGTCAACACGAGGAGGTCGTCGTCGTCACGCACCATCGGGTCACGCACCATCGGCCGTGTGGCGTCGTGATCGAGGTCGTCGAGGTCGTCCTCGCCGTTCACGGGTTCGAAGAGCGACGGCAGCTCGGTCGCGTGGTGCACATCGCCGAGACGGCGCCACACGAACAGCAGAGCGATCCCGATGAAGGTGAGCACGTAGGCCAGGACGTCGATCCACGAGCGCTCGAACGAAAGACGGACGTCCTGCGAGGTGGGCACGACCACCATCAGGTTCGGCGCGATCCGCCAGGGGCCCTCGGCACCTTCGACCTTCCAGTTCGGGAAGTAGCTGATCTTCACCACCACCGGCACGCCGATCTGGTCGACCGAGAACCGCAGGTCTTGTTCGCCGAGTTGGACGTTGCTGACCGTGACGGGAGGCAGCGGCACGGACGTGATCGGCTCACTCGGCTGGACGATGTCGACCTGGCCTGCGTTGCGACGGGCGAGGTCGGGGGCAACGTCGATCCGTTGCCACTCCGTCGGGCCGCCATCGGCGGGAATCGCCGCCCACTCGTCGCGGTGCTGGAACCAGCTCATCCCGAGTTCGAGGTTGCGCTCGCGGGGGTCACCGGGTCGGGAGTTGACCACCACGGGCTGGACCGTGAGCGGCTCGACGAGCGTCGTATCGGCAACCTCGTAGACGTTCCATGGCCCCACTTGCCGAACGAGCGACAGCTTCGGCTGGAGGTCGGCTTCGGCCTTCGCCTTCTCGGTCCAGACCATGAGGTACTTCACACCGAGCGTCTCGAGGTATGGCACGGCCTTGTCGCCGACGGTGTTGTCGTAGCGCAGCCCGCGCACGGGGTTGGAGCTGCTGGCGCTCGCCGCTGCCGCGGTGACGAAGTGGTACGGCGTGGTGCCGGAGGCCTCGAAGAACAAGCCCTCCATGCTGGCAATGCAGCCATCCGTCCAGTGCGGCAACAGCATCAACGCCATCGTGGTGCCGTAGACGCCGTTGTCGCCGTTGTTCTCCCACATCGCTCGACCGCAGCCCTTCGCCGGATCCTCGCCGAGGTCCTTCATCGCCAGCACGAGCGAGCGGTACTCGCCGTACGCGCCCCTCGACTCGTATCCGGTGAAGTTGTAGTTCGCCCACGCGCTGCCGATCGCGTCTTCGGAGGTCGGTGAGAGCGACACAAGTCGCCAATCACCGATGCCCCACGAGTAGACGCTCTTGCCGTTCTGCGTCGTGTATGCGCCGCCGAACCGCTCCGGAATCGCGCGGAAGAACATCAACTCGATGAACAGCACCGCAAGGCACACCACCACAGCGGTCGACGTGAGGACGATCGATGTGGCCCTCGCAGACGGCTCTCGCGGTGAGGTCGCCGCGCGATGCACGATCAGCGCTGCTTCGACGAGGCCGACCATCATGAGCAGGTAGCGCAGCAGGTACACGAACGGCAGCAACCGCGGGTTCCACAGCAGGCCGATGATCGGAAGGCTTTCGCGGGTGATGTACACCAACGCCACGAAGGCGATGGTGGTGATGCCGAGCCACGCGCCCATCAGGTTGCGTCGAGCGATCGACGCGACGAAACCGATGATCGCAAAAGTGGTGATGAAGATGTCGAAGAACGTGGTGAGCGGGAAGAACATGTCCCAGAACGAGTCGGTCGGCCCTTCGGGACGAAACCCGTACTTCATGTCGGTCATCGATGCGTGGTTGAACAGGAACGGCACCACCCAGAACGCCGCGAGCAGAATTGTCGTGATGCCCACGGTGATGCCGTAGACGAAGCGCGTCAGGTCCATCCAGACGAGCCACATCAAGGACACGGCAACGAGGACGAAGATGAGCACGATGCCGTGCGACAGACACGCGAGCGCCAGCACGATCGCCGCCCACGATCGGTACTTCCCGGTACGCATCCCGTTGGCGAACAGACCGAGGCCGAGCATCGCCAGCGACAACGCAATGGAGAACGAGAACTCGCCTGCCATCGTGCTCTTGAGATTGCCGCCGTAGATCGCGTAGCTCTCGTCGAACAGGAGCAGCAACCCACCGACGGCGAACAACTCGGGCACCGGGTAGCGGAAGCCCGCGAGGCGACCGAACGCCCAGCAGCTCAGCGGCAGCGTGACGATGCCACTGACGGCGATGATCTTGAACGCGATGCCGTACGGCAGCACGATGTTGAGTGCCACGATCATCAGCGCCGGCACGACCATGTAGAACCGGTACATCGGCAGGCCTGCGTACCAGTAGTTGCTCCACCCGCTCAGCTGGAAGTTGGGGAGCAAGTGGTCGCGCAGGAACGCGGGCCCCATCACATGTGCGCCCATGTCGCCGCCGGTCGGCGTGTTGACCGTGAAGATGAGTCGGGGGTGAATCGAGGCCACCGCAGCGGCCGTGGTGACGGTGAGGACGGACGCGGTGATGAAGAGGCGCACGAGTCGGTCGACGGTCCAGTCGCGCTCGAGCCATGCAGACGGGCGGCGCAGGACCCGGTCGACCACGCGCCGGCCGATCGTGCGGTCGTCGTTGGTCTCCACTGACGCGTCGATCAAGTCGCTGGTCGCCGAGCCGTGCACCTGGTCGGGTTCGTGCGCGTGCTCGAGGAGGTCGTCGCTCATCGGGGACATTGTTCCATCGTTGGACCGTCCGGAGAGGTCACCGGGTCGCCACCCAGATCAGTCCGGTTGCGTTGAAGGCGAAGTGCGCGACGATGCTCATCCCGAGCCGCCTCGTGACGAGCGCGCACGCGCCGAACACAAGACCGACGACGAACAGGCCCGGCAGTTCGACGGGACGGAAGTGAATGATCGCGAACCAGGCGGCCACGAGCACCACGGCGAGCACGTCGTTGATGCGCCGCGTGAAAGCGCCCTGCAGCAGGCCGCGGTAGAGCAGCTCTTCTACCAATGGCGCGCCGACCACCACCAGCAGCACGAGCACCACCAGCCACAGCCCATCGGCGCTGTCGTACAACTTGCGTGCGGACTTCTCGATATCTGGCGCGGAGAACACGCTCGGCCACACCGCCTGGAGCGGCCAGTACACGATCCGCAGGAGCACGAGTTGGGTGAGCACGCCGATCGGCACACCGAGGAGGTCGATCGGCGCGAACGAGAACCCGAGGTCGCGACGCACATCGCCCGAGCCGTAGCGCACGCTCACCTGCTGCAGGCCGATGAGAATGGGCACCCACAGCGCGAGCGCGCCAACGGCCGTGACCCACAGGGGTTGGACCGCGGTGCCGTCAGCCGGGCCAACGAGCCCGAGCACCAGCACGCCGAACAGGTTCCCGGCGAACCAGCAGCCAGCCCACGCCACGGCCGCGATGGTGACGGTGATGCCGTTGACGGTGGGGGTGCCAGCGACGCCACCGGCAGCTCGCACGGGAGGGACCTGCGGCGGCATCGTGAGCAGGGTAGCGAGCGAGTCGCGGCGACGCGACGCGGGTGGCTCTGTCAGCCGGCGAGTCGGTGCGCGGCGAACTCGGCGAGACGGAGCGGCTGGCGCCGGTCTTCGAGTTGCCAACCATTGGGGACCGACAGCCGCTCGGCGTGTCGATCGCACAGGTCGTAGCAGTGCGGATCACGCTCGGCGGTCAGCGCGTCGAGCCACACGAGCGACCGCGCGTACTGGTACGTGAGCGTGGCGACCGCGGGAGCGGCGCACCCGGTACGGGAGCACTGTCGAGGCACGGCCGCAGACGGTACCGGGCGACCCCGGATGAGTGGTGGATGGCACAGCGGTAATGGGTTCGAAGGAGCGGGTGCGACCGTCCTCCATGGCCCTGATGCCCGTAACATGCCTCCATGAGCAACCTGCCGCCGCCTCCCCCGCCCCCGCCCCCGGGCCGGTCGCCGGGTGGACGCCAGCCGGGTCAGCAACCTCCCGAGCGCAGCGGTGGCCGCCCATCGTTCGGCGCCGGATGGCCGAAGTGGACGCTGCCGGTCATGATCGCCGTCCTCGTCGCGTTGTTCGTCGTGCCACGGTTGTGGCCTGCCGAGACCGGCACCGATCTGAGCTTCACCGAGTTCTGGAGCCAGGTGCAGGAGGGCACCATCAAGACCGCCGAGTTGAACAACGACGTCTACACCGTGTCGGGCGAGCTCACCACCGGCGGTACCTACAACACCACCGTGTCGCGCACGTTCCCGAACGAGAGCGAACTGGCCGTCATGGAGGCCAAGGGCGTCGACTTCAAGCCGTTCACGCCGCAGTCGAACTGGCTGCTCAGCTGGGTCGGGCTGCTGCTCCCGTTCCTGCTGCTGATCGGCTTCTTCGTCTGGATGCAGCGGCGCGCGATGGGCCAAGCCGGCAGCATCATGTCCGTCGGCAAGAGCCGCGCAAAGACGTTCAACCCCGACAAGCCCTCCACCACCTTCGCCGACATCGCCGGTTACGAAGGCGTGAAGCAGGAGATCACCGAGGTCGTCGACTTCCTCCGGATGCCCGAGCGGTTCCGCGAGATCGGCGCACGCGTCCCGAAGGGGATGCTGCTCGTCGGGCCCCCCGGCACCGGCAAGACGCTGTTCGCTCGCGCCGTGGCCGGCGAAGCGGGTGTGGGGTTCCTCTCCGTCACCGGTTCCGACTTCATGGAGATGTTCGTCGGCGTGGGCGCCAGCCGCGTCCGCGACCTGTTCCAGCAGGCACGCAAGATGGGCCGCGCGATCATCTTCATCGACGAGATCGACTCGATCGGCCGCAAGCGCGGCGCCGGCCTCGGCGGCGGCCACGACGAACGTGAGCAGACCCTCAACCAGATGCTCGCCGAGATGGACGGCTTCGAGACGAGCGAGGGCATCGTGATCCTCGCTGCCACCAACCGGCCCGACATCCTCGACCCGGCGCTGCTCCGTCCGGGCCGCTTCGATCGCCAGATCGTCGTGCCGCTCCCCGAGTCCGACGAGCGCCACGCGATCCTCAAGGTGCACAGCCGCGACAAGCGGATGGGCCCCGACGTCGACCTCGACGTGATGGCCAAGGCGACCCCGGGCATGAGTGGTGCCGACCTGGCCAACCTCGTGAACGAAGCCGCCCTCTTTGCGGTTCGCCGCAACAGCCAGCAGGTCGAGCGGATCGACTTCGAGAACGCTCGCGATCGCGTCGTCATGGGTGCACGCCGCGAGAGCCTCGTCCTGTCCGCCGAGGAGCGCCGCGCCACCGCGATCCACGAAGGCGGCCACGCCGTGCTCACGGTGGTGCTGCCGCACGCCGACCCGTTGCACAAGGTGACGATCCTGCCTCGCGGCATGGCGCTCGGTGTCACTTGGTCGCTGCCCGAGGAACGCCACACGTACTCGAAGGAGTTCTTCGAGGACGTCATCTGCCGTGCGATGGGCGGACGGGTCGCCGAGAAGATCGTGTTCGGTCACATCAACTCCGGCGCCGCGAACGACCTCGAGCAGGCCACCGGCATCGCCCGCCGCATGGTGCGCGAGTGGGGCATGAGCGATCGTGTCGGCCCGATGGCGTGGCACGGTCAGCAGCAGGTGTTCCTCGGCGAAGATCTCATGACGAGCGGTCGTGAGTACTCCGACGAAACGGCACGGATGATGGACGAGGAGATCTCGCGCATCCTGCTCGAGCAGGAGCAGCGCGCGCACGAGTTGTTGCTGCAGCACCGTCGCGGTCTCGGTCTGGTGGCCGAAGCGCTGCTCGAGAAGGAGACGATCGACGGCCAAGAGGTCGCTCAGCTCGTCCAGGCCGGCCTCGGCGATTCATCGCCGGCCGCCGCCCCCAGCCAGCTCAGCTGACGGGTCGGCGCCGCTACGACTCGTGGTGCTCGCACCCGCCGGTCGGTCGGGAACCGGGCTCACGCGCTTCGGCGATCGCTGCCCACAGATCGGTCGCGGTCACACGCCCGAGGAAGCTTGCGTGCACGACGCCGGCCCGATCGGCGAGCACCAACGTCGGCACTGCGTCGATGCGGTATCGGCGGTGCAGCTCTCGGGCCGCGCCGTACTCGATCTCCGCCACACCAACGCTCGAACTGGCCACCGCTGCGGCCTTAGCGAGGCTGTCGGCGCACGTATGACAGTCCGCCGAGGTGAATGCGGCGAGCAGCCACTCCCGATCGGCGTAGGGGAACTCGGCCCGGTCGATCTGGGTGGGTGCCTCGTAGACGGCCTGGGTAGGAGCATCGGGCACTCGCCGTCGGCGGAGCACCATGGCCACCGCACCGGCAGCGACGACGATCACGAGGGCGACGACGAGACGTTCCACGGTGTCAGCCTGCCAGGCGTCAGCCGGACAACGCGAACGAGCCTGTCCGGCCTTCGCGATCTGCACCACGCGGCAGGAGCCGTTCGACGAAGATGCTCTGTCCGCTCTCGACGATGAACGCCTGACCGACAGCACTCGGGTCGTTGATCGGCAGTGTGAGCACCGCGCCCGCCGGCAGCGGCACCGCATCGAGGCCGGGCACAGGGACGAACCCACCGGTGCCGAGTGCGCTCACCGTGACCGTGGTGTCGATGCTGTCGGCGTTGAGGACGACGATCGCGTCGTCAATCGCCGTCGCGCTGCTCACCGATGCCGACCACCGTCGACTCGCCAGCTGCGGTGGCGAACCCATCACCACTGATGTGGCGACTCGCTTGCCGGCGGGCCGGGTGGTGACTCGCTCGACGACGATCGACGACTCGGTGAACGTCGAGAACACCAGGCCGTGGCGGCCCGCCGGAAGGTTGGCGACGTCCTTGATGTCGAAGCCGACCACGCGCCCGGCCGGCACGTTGATCGAGGTGTCGTTGGTGAAGGTGTCGGTGGCGGCGAGCCCGAGGAACACCGCCGATACGTCGACGTCGGCCTCGGTGGGGTTGTAGATGCTGTACTGCTCGGTCACACCGTCGGCGTTCTCTCCGTCGGCGAACCAGTACTGGTTCGCGAGCGATGGCGCGCCGAGCGTCATCGTGAATCCGAGCCGGCCGCCACCGAGATACCGCTGCGCGCGACCGGCAACCACCCGACCGCGACTGGCGTGCACGTTGGTGCCGATGAGCGTCTCGTCGCGGGCACCCAGTTCCACCAACTGCACCGACCGACCGGGGACGGGGTAGCCCTGCAACCGTGACGGGTTGCGGATGCCGTCGGCGGTGACGAATCCGATGTCGACGATCGCGGCTTCGGGGTACGGGTTGCTGAGCACGATCTGCACGGTGCTGCCCTCGGCGGTGAAGCCGTCGGCGAAGTACCAATCGGACGAGGCAGCGTTCGAGCAGGCCGTCACCGAATCACCGGACGGATGCTCGGCCAGTTGCTCGACGAACCCGCCACCGCCGGCGATCTCGACGACGGCCGACACGAAGGTAGCGGAGGGCTGGAGTTCGGGAAGATCGATGACGATGCTCGACCGAGCGTTCACCGAGATCGGCTGTGCGACCGACGCAGCACCGCCGTCGGCCATCGCCGTGATCGTGCCGGTGATCGCCTCGTCGCGGGGGTTCGTGATGTGCACCGACCCGCCCACGCCCTCCTCCCCAGCCGGCACACCCGGGCAGAACCACGACGACGTGATGAACGACCCGGTAGGCACGAATGGCATGGTCGGGCTGCCGAGCGAGGCAAACGAGGGCGTGGTGGCCACCGGCTCGTGACCGGTCGCAACGACCCCCAACCCTGCGATCGCCAGTGCGGTGACGGCGGCGACGGCGCCCTGCACGCGGTTCACGACTCGTCCTCTGGCACGACCGGCTCGTCCGAGATGAGCGCCTCTGGTACTGGCTCGTCCGAGATCGGCGCCTCTGGGACCGGCTCCGGCATGAGCGGATCGAACGTGAGCAGCGGACCCTGCGGCTCGACCACGACGAGGCGGCGGACGGGGCGACGTGGTCGTGTACCCAACGACGACGCACCCAGGACGACTGCGCTCCATGCGAGTGCCTGCACCAGCAGCGCCAGACGGCGCCAGACGGACGAGTCGTACCTGAGCGTGGCGGTGCCGCTGGAGAGCACGTCGTACGCGGTGGTGACACCGAAGGCCGGTCGGGCAGGGACGTCCGCGCCGGCCACCGAGAGCTGCCAGCCGGCGTCGAACGGGACGGCGAGGTGGACGGTGCCTGGCGCCACGTCGGCGATGCCCGGCGTGCGCTGGTCGGCACCGATCATGATCGGGGTCGCCGCGCCGAGGTCGGACTGCGCGAGCGCCGCGGCACCCGCCGTCTGGCTCGCCTCGGCGCCGGCCGCACTGAGCACGCTGCGGATCGGCAACCACGCCTTGTTCTCGTACACGATGAAGTTCGGTGGGCTGTACACCGGGGCCAGGTCGAGTTGATCGCCGAGCGCGTCGAGCAGACCCGACGGCAACGGCAGCGGCGCCGCGCTCGTGGAGATCGCACCGTCGACCACCGGGACCACGAGGTAACGGATCGATGTTGGTGCGAGCATCCGGCCACCTCGTGTGGTGCTGCCGGTCGAGATCGCGTCGAGCGCGGTGCGGACGTCGTCGTCGGCGGAGGTGGTGGGCGCAGCCCACACCGCGGCAGTGTCGATCACACCACCCGCCGTGTACGACAGCGCCACCCCGTCGCGATACGGCAGCGGCTCGGCCGGGACCAATCGTTCGTCACCGATCCACAGCACCCGGTAGTCACCGCTGTCGGTGGCCTTCGGGAACCAACCGAACAGGTCGACCATCGTGGTCTGTGGCATGTCCCAGCGGCCACTCGTGAGCGCGAGCAGTCCGGGCGCGACACCGACCGCCACCGCAATCGACGCGAGCAGGCTGAGCGGTTGCCGCCAACCGAACGTGCCGCCACGCACGTCGAGCTCGAACGATGCGAGGGTCGTGCCTGCGGCGATTGCGAGGCCGAGCGCCACGGGCACGAGCAGCACGCCCGTCTCGGGAAGCCGGAAGGGCAGCGAGCCGCGGACGTCGAGCACGGCCAGCCAGGCGAATGCCACCACGAGCACGGCGCTGCGGACCGCCCAACCGAATCGCCATCCGCGTCCGAGGAGGAGCGCGGCGACGACCGGCACGTAGAGGGCGAGGGCGAGGAGCGCCAGCCGCGTCGACCCGAGATCGAAGCTGAGCACCTCGATGATCGTGCCTCGATGCGCGGTCACACTGCGCGTGCCGACGATCGCCGACCACCCTCGATCGGCGATGATCGCAGCGAGCCACGGCAGTCCGAGCACGAAACCCAAGACTGCGCTCACGACGCCGGCAGCGAGCAGCCGCGCCGCCGCGATCCGAGGTGCTCGGGTGAGCAGCGTGGCGAGCGCGAGGAGCACGGCAACGACGACCACGAGGAGCAGATAGGCGGGCTCGAACGCCGCAGCGATGGCAGCCACGAGGCCACCGCCGGCGAGCAGACGCACGTGGCGACGCGCACCGAAGCTCGCGGTCCGCTCTCCCGCTTCGTCGGCCGGACCAGCGTGGAGCCCTGCGTCGCGGCGAAGCAGGTCGACGGTGAACGGCAACGCTGCGTACACGATGAGCGCACCCCATCGACCCGCCGACAGCAACCCGGCGGGCAATGGCAGCAGTGCGTACACGAGCGACGACACCACTCGAGCCCGTGTGACGGTGTAGGCCGCGGTGAGCCGCCACATCCCGATCGTGCCGAGCACGAGCAGGCCGACGATCGACAGCGTGTGGAACAGCCCGGTGCGGAACAGCGTGATCCCGCTGCCGATCGCGAGTACGGCGAGGCCGGTGGGGTTCGCTGCCGTGGCACCGAGCCCCTGGCTGTTCCAGCCGCTCGCGTAGGTGCGCAGCACATCTCCTGCAGAGCCGCCGAACGGCAGGAACTGACCGAAGCGCGGCACGCCGTCGCTGATGAGATGCCGGCCACCGAGGGCGACCACTGCGACGAGCACGGCGAGGCCGATCACGCCCGAGCTCCCCGATCGCTCCCGCCACGCCCGGTTCTCGATCTGGTCGGGTCGTGCGTCGCGTGCGCGCGACCACGCGGCGACTCGCGCCAACCCGCGCAGTTGGAGGCCGACCACCTCACCATCGGGAACGAGCCGTGTGTCGGCAATGGCACGACGGCGCCGGACGATGTCGGGCACGCGTGGGATGAGACCGAACAGCGCGCGGATGCCGGCCCACCCGCGGGCAAGGTTGCCGGACAGGGTGGACACGACGAACTGCGCAATCGTGACGATCACCAGTTGCAACAGCAGGAAGGGCAGCCGGCGCGCCCCGGCGAGCGTGACGACCGTCCGCATGCGATGTTGCTCGCGCAGGACGACGTGGTTGATGTCGTCTCGTCGAGTGGGCAGCGATTCCAGGTGGCGCGCCCTCGCCCCCGGCACCACGAGCACTCGCGCACCCTGCAGGTGGGCGCGCCAGCACAGGTCGACGTCCTCCCCGTGGAACTCGAGCACAGGATCGAACCCTCCGAGCGCGATGAACAAGTCGGCGCGCACCAGCAGACACGCCGACGGCAGGGCGAACACGTCGCGCACGGCGTCGTGCTGTTCCTGGTCGGTTTCGCCGGGGTCGACGAGCGGGTCGACATCACCGAACCGGTCGACGGCGTAGCCCACGTGCTGGAGCACCGTGGGATCGTCCCAGTCGACGAGTTTCGGGCCGACGATCGCGGCGTTCGAGCGGTACACCTCCTCCACGAGCAACCGAATCGCGTCGGGATCGAGGACCACGTCGTCGTGGAGGAAGCAGAAGAAGCCGTTGTCACCCTCGACGAGTCGGAGCACCTCGTCCGCCGTGGGCCCGAAGCCCCGTTCGTCGACGGCGCGAACGAACGATCCGGGCACGGTGGCGGCAATCTGTTCGGCAAGGTCGCCCGGCTCGCCACTCAGCAGCACGAGCAGGCGGAGGTTCGCATAGTCCTGCCGGGCGAGACCGTCGAGAACCTCCGCGAACCACGAACCTGGCTCGTGGACGACCATCACGGCCACCACGGGCGGAGCGAGGGTGCTTGCCGTGTCCACGATCATGCGAGGCTAGCGGTGCGGCGCGCGGCCGCCCGGTCACTGTGTCGTCTGGCAAGTGCTTGCAAAAGTTAGCACTCCGCGCTACGATTGCTCGCAGCCGCCTGCACGGCGGACACCCCGAAAGGTTCGATCCCCATGCCCAGCAACACGAGCACCAAGAACGCCACCAACACCGCCGGCACGAACGCTGCACACCTCCTCCGCGACGCGGCCTACGTCGTCATCGGCGCCAGCGTCCTCACCGTCCAGCAGCTCCAGGTCCGCCGTCGCGACCTGTCGAACTCCCTCGCCGATCGCCGCATCACCGAGCAGTTCGGCTTCGACACCGATCAGCTCCAAGAGCTCGTCGGCCGTCTCGAGGCCGGGTGGAAGGACCTCGATCAGCGCATCGAGACCGTCGAGTCGAAGCTCGATGCGGCCATCGAGTCGATCGAAGGCCGTCTCCCCGAGCAGGCCGGAGCACTGCTCGGACAGGCACACGACGCCGCGAAGGCTGCACGTCAGCAGGTGCGCAGCCTCATCCGTACCGCAGCCTGACGGTCAGCCGTACCAGCCGCTCACGTCGACGATCAGGTCGGTGGCCGCGCTCGCCAGGACGCACCACTCACCGCTCGCGCTGACGCGAGTCTTCACGTTGGCGGCTGTGTTCGTGCCGCCACGGAACACCAAGCTCGACGCGTTCGGTGTCGATGCGAGGCACGGATGGACGGTGACGTAGCCAGCCGCTGCAGGCGTCGCACCGGTGAACTGGGTCGCAAGTGCCCGCACTGCTGGCGCACCGGGCAGTCCGCCAGCAGAACCGGCCTGAATCCGCCGCGTGGCGGCCGCCGAGAAGCGTCCGTTCCATCCGATCGAGTTGCGGGTGTCGACGAGGCGGAACGGCGACACCGCGCGGAAGTCGGCGGTGCCTGTCGGCCCGAACCACCCGTCGAGGTCCACGATCAGGTGCATCGATGCGCTGACGAACAAGCACACCTCGCCACCTGCCGACACCGCGACGTCGGCAGCGGTCGTCGACGACTCCCCCGCATTCACGTTGGCTGAACTCGCCACCGGTTGGGCCGCGTCGCACGGCCACGCGGTCACGTAGCCGGTTGCCTTCGCGTCGAGGGCATGGATGGTGATCGACGCCGCTGTGTTCGTGCTCGGCGCCCCACTGGAGCCTCGGGTGCCCACCCGAACGATGGAGCCGGCCGCGAGGAACGGTCCGCCGCGCGAGTCCAACCGCCGCACCGGGTCGATCGGCTCGAAGCGAGCGGCGCCACCCGCCGAGTACGACCCGTTCAGGTCGATGACGACGTTGGTCGCCGTGCTCGTGAACACGCAGAACGTGCCGTCGGCCGCCACCGGCACCACCGCCGAGCCGCTCACCACGCGACCAGGGCGGGTCTGCACCACGGACGTCGTGGGCCGCGCCGTTCCGCACGGATAGATCGTGAGGTAGCCCACCTCGACCGTGTCGGTGGTGACCACGTTGATCGACACGGCGGTCGTCCCGACCGGGAGGTTGGCACGCACGACCAGCGTGCACCCGTCGAGCACCCGGCCCGCATCAGTGCCGGTGCCGACGCGAGTGTCGATGAGGCGCTGCGGCACCACCGGTGTGAACCGCGCCGCAGCAGCAGGACTGTACGCGCCGGTCACGGCGGGCGCGTTACGGTTCCCGCACGTCTCGGTTCCCGCCCCACGCAGTGTGAACCAGTCGGAGCGAAGACCGATCGCACGTCGGAACGAGTCACCGCTGAGCGTCACCGAACCCGACGTGCCAACCACCGTGATCGATACGACCCGACCACCCCAGTCGCCGAATCCATTGCGCACGACCTTGCTGACACCGGTGTACGTACCGATCGCGGGCCAGGCTCGTTCGAGCACACCGCTGTCGACCGTGACCGTCCAGCGGTTGTGGGGGTTGCCTGCGGTTGCGTCACCGAGATCTTCGACGGCCGGGAACGGCAACGTGCTCGGCGCGGTCCACCCGCCTGACGACGACGAGAACATCGTCAGCGCGATCGCGCCCGACGTCGACCCGATCCGACGGACCATTCCCGCGGTCGACTGCACATTGGTGTCGACGGCGGATTGCTCGACTCGGTTGTACGCGCCACTCACGCCGGTACGCCACGCTGCCCCCGGATAGAACTGGCAGATCTGATCGCACGTCTTCGCGTAGGAGTAGCGGTTCTCGGCCAGCGCGTAGCTGCGCGCTGCGATGGCTTGGGCCCGCAGCGCCTGTGCGCCGCGCGGAGCCCACGATGCCGACATCTCCGATGCCACCACCGGACGGAGGTACTGCTCGAGCGGCGCCTCATTGACGGTGCGGTTCTCCCCCGCCGTGCCGTTGACGGCACGGATCACACCCCGATACGAGCGGACCTTCCCACCGGGCTCGCAGACAGCGAGGAGATCCCCGAAGTCGGCGCTCGCCGAGGTGTCGGTCTGGGTCCGAAGCCTCACCGAACTCAGCCCCGACGCGACCTGCGTCCACCCTGACGCCAGCGAGTCGCCGGACGCCGGGCATACCGACGCGTCGGACCGCGCCCACACGGTGTAGCTGAGCGCCCCGGTCTCACGTGCGACCACCGACCGCCAGGGACCGCCCGGCACGCCATCGACGACGACCTGTCCCTTGTCGTGGACCACCGCGGTCTGCTGGTCGTCGAGGAGCATCAGCCGAACAGCGATCGAGGTGATGTCGGTGGTGCCGGCGACCGTGCCGCCGTAATAGCGATCGAGGATCTGGTCGGCTGTCCACCCGTAGTCGGCGGCGTACCCGTAGGCGCCCCACTGACTCATGCCGATGCCGTGCCCGTTCCCATGACCGTCGATCACCAGCGGCACGCCGGCCGCAGCGACCGGCCTCGCCGTGGCGAGCGGGCCAATCAGTGCACTGACGAAAAGCATCAGCGCTGCGAGCGCGGACCGGCGACGCAGCGTGTGAATCATGGTTGTTGGATCGGCCGTCACCCTTCGAGCCTTGAGGGGGGGATAACCTCACCCGCTTGGTGTCAACGACCGAATCCGCATCCACGGCACGCATGCCGCTGCCTGAGGGCACCATTCCCGTAGCGATCGGCCTGTTCATCGCTGGCGTCTGCAGCTTCGCGTTCTTCCGCGTCGGCAAGGCGGCGCTCGGCGGCGAGGAGGAGTTCAAGCCCATCGTCAGCATGTGGTTCGCCACGTTCGCGCTCGCCCCCGGGTTCTTCCTGCCGCTCGAACAAGAGCTCGGCCGAGCGATCTCGTCGCGACGCACCCTCGGCAACGGCGGCCGACCGGTGCTGGTGAAGGTCGCGGCGCTCGGCCTGGCGTTGGTGCTGATCGTGTCGATCACGCTGTTCGCCGCCGGTCCGATCCTGGCCGAGCACTACTTCGGGGGCAGCTGGGTGATGGTCGTCGCCCTCGTGTTGTCGATTGCTGCGTATGCGCCCACCCACCTGTCGCGGGGCATCTGCAGCGGATCGGGTCGCTTCCGTGCCTACGCCGTCGTCCTCGGTGCCGACGGCCTGGTGCGGATCCTGCTCTGCGTCATCCTGGCGGCGATCGGCGTGAAGGCGGTCGGTTGGTACGGCCTCGCGGTTGCGGTCGCACCCCTGGTCGGCGTGCTCGCCGTTGCGTCGAAGCGTCAGCTCCGCACCGACCCCGGCCCGCCGGCTACGTGGACGGAGGTCACCCCCAACCTCGGCTGGCTGCTGCTCGGTTCGGTGATGGCCGCCGCACTGGTGAACGCCGGCCCGATCGCGACCAACATCCTCGCCGGCAAGTCGGAGGCCAGTTCGGTCACCTTGTTCGGCTACGGCGTCATCCTCGCCCGGGTGCCACTGTTCCTGTTCCAAGCCGTACAGGCGGCGCTCCTGCCGCGCTTGGCGCGCCTCGCAGCCGCGAACGAGATGGAGGAGTTCCGTAGCGGGTTCAAGAAGCTGCTCTACATCGTGATCGGCGTCGGCGCACTCGGGACGGCGGGAGCGTTCGTCCTCGGCCCGTTCGCGGTCGACCTGATCTTCGACGGAACGCTCGGACGCCGGACGCTCGCCGTGCTCGCCCTCGGCAGCGCGTTCTACATGCTCGGCCTGGCGATCGCGCAGGCCGTCATCGCGCTCCATGGGCACGCTCAGGTAGCACTCGGGTGGACGGTCGGCATGGCGGTGTTCGTCGCCACCACCGCGGCGGTTCGCGGCGAGGTGTTCCGCCGGGTCGAGCTCGGCCTGCTGATGGGTTCCGCAGCTGCGATGGTGGTGTTTGCGCTGGCGTTGCGGTCGCGACTGGCAGCAGGCGCAGTGCCGGATGAGGCCTCGATGCTCCAGGCATTCACCGACATGCCCCTCGAGGGCTGAGCCAGATCAGGCTCGGGCGAGCTTCTTCGTCTCGATCTCGAGGTCGTTCGCGACCATCATGCTGATCAGCGTCGGGAAGTCGACCTCGGGTTCCCAGCCCAACTTCGCCTTCGCCTTCGAGGCGTCGCCAATGAGCAGATCGACCTCGGCAGGACGGAAGAACTTCGGGTCCTGCCGGACGTAGGGGCGCCAATCGTCGATGCCGACCTCCGCGAACGCCCGCTCGACCAGATCTTCGATCGTGTAGGTCTTGCCGGTGGCAATGACGTAGTCATCCGGCTCGTCCTGCTGCAGCATCAGCCACATCGCCTTCACGTAGTCGCCGGCATAGCCCCAGTCGCGCTTCGAGTCGAGGTTGCCGAGCACGATTTCGTCCTGGATGCCGAGCTTGATACGGGCCACGGCGTTGGTGACCTTGCGGGTGACGAACTCGAGGCCGCGGCGCGGACCCTCGTGGTTGAACAAGATGCCGGAGCAGGCGTACATGTCGTAGCTCTCGCGGTAGTTGACCGTGATGTCGTGCCCGAACACCTTGGCGCAGCCGTACGGCGAGCGAGGGTGGAACGGCGTCGCCTCGGTTTGCGGGGTCTCGCGAACTTTGCCGAACATCTCCGACGAGCTGGCCTGATAGAAGCGGATCGAGTTGTTCTGCGAGCCTCCGACGATGCGGACCGCGTCGAGCATGCGCAGCACGCCGGTGCCCGTGATGTTGGCCGTGAGCTCGGCCTGGTTGAAGCTCATCGCCACGAACGAGATGGCGGCGAGGTTGTACACCTCGTCGGGCTGGGAGAGCTCGAGCGCCTTCACCAGTGAGGGCAGGTCGGCGAGATCGCCGGGAACGGGCTCGACATAGGGGAACTCGTCGCGCAACAGGGTCATCTTGGGGTTGTTCTGCCCCTTCACCATCCCGAACACCTCATATCCCTTGCCGTGCAGGAATTCCGCAAGGTGCTGGCCGTCTTGGCCGGTGATTCCGGTGATGAACGCTCGGGGCATGACACTTCCTCAGGTCGGAGGGGACCCGGGGATTCTAGGGCGGAGATGGGCTACCGTGCGGCCACCATGCCCGCCCCGGACGCCGACGCTGTACGCCCGCTGCGTGGCGACGGCCTGGTCGTCGCATACGACGTCGGCCCGCTGGCCGGCCGGCGGACAGGGGTCGGGGCGGCCACGTCCGCCCTGCGTGACGCCCTCGCTGACCACACGGACGTGACGCTGCTCCCCTACCTCACCAGCTTCCGCACCAGCAGTGCCGCTCTCGCCGACCTCGGTGGCGCCGTGCGACTGCCCGTCCCCGCTGCCGTCGCCCAACGCCTCTGGAGCCGGTTCGACCACCCACGCGCCGACCGCTGGCTGCGCGGCGCCGCCGTGGTGCACGGCACGAACTACGTCGTGCCGCCAACGCGGCTCCCACGACTGGTGTCGGTGTACGACTGCTGGTTCCTCGACCATCCTGCGTCGGCGACTCCCGACGTCGCCCGGGCCGGTCAAGTGCTGCTGCGCTCGCTCGCCGGTGGAGCGGTCGCGCACGTCAGCTCGGAGGCGACCGCGGCGCGTCTGCGCCACCACGCTCCCGATGCCGACGTGCGCGTCGTACCGCTCGGGACCTTGCCGCTCAGCACGCCGTCGGCCGTGTGCCCGATCGCCGATCTCGACGGTCGACCGTTCGTCGTCGCGATCGGCACCATCGAGCGTCGCAAGAACCTCCCGACCTTGGTGCGCGCATTCGGGCAGCTCGCGGCCGAGCTGGCCGACCTGCACCTGGTGATTGCCGGCGGTGACGGCGACGACCGGCCGGCGCTCGATGTCGCGATCGATGCCGTCGGAGCCGACGTGGCCCACCGGATCCACCTCACCGGGTATGTGGACGACTCGGTCCGGTCGTGGCTGGTGCATCATGCGCAGGTGCTCGCCTACCCGTCGCTCGACGAGGGCTTCGGGTTCCCATTGCTCGACGCCATGCAAGCCGACCTTCCCGTCGTTGCGGCACGCGCCGGTTCCATTCCGGAAGTGGCGGGTGACGCTGCGTTGCTCGTCGACCCCACCGATGTCGTCGCGCTGGCCGAGGCGTTGCGCACGGCGGTTTCCGACGACGCAACCCGGCATCGGCTCATCGCTGCCGGCAGGGCACGAGCGGCCCACTACACCTGGGAGCGAACGGCGTCCGCGCTGGCCAACATCTATCGCGAGCTCGCCGACGGCGCGAGCGGAAGGAGTTCGACGTGATCAGCGTGCTGTGCGGAGGCGTGGGAGCAGCGAGGTTCCTGCGTGCGCTGCGGTTGGTGGTCGATCCGACGACGGTGACCGGCATCGTGAACACCGGCGATGACACCGTGCTGCACGGTCTGTCGATCTCACCCGACATCGACACGATCACCTACACCCTCGCCGGAGCGATCGACCCTGAGCGCGGCTGGGGGCTCGTCGACGAGACGTGGGTGGCGATGGGTGCGCTCGCTCGCTATGCGGCTGTTCGTCCCGACGGCTCGAGTGCGGCGCCGACCTGGTTCAACCTCGGCGACCGCGACCTCGCGACCCACTTCTACCGGACGGCTCGCCTCGCCGAAGGCGCGACGCTCACCGACGTGACGGCCGAGATCGCCGCCGCCTGGTCGCTGCCCGAGCGATTGGTGCCCATGTCGGATCAGCGCGTGTCCACGCTGGTGCATCTGCTCGACGGGCGCACGGTGTCGTTCCAGGAGTACTTCGTGCAGCTCCGCCACGGCGTGCCGGTGCGCGGCGTCACCTTCGACGCGGCCGAGGCCGCGTCGCTGCAACCGGCCGCCGAGCAGGCGCTCCGGGAGGCCGAGGTCGTGGTGATCGCGCCGTCGAACCCGATCGTGTCGATCGGGCCGCTGCGCGCGCTCGCCGGTGTCGACGCACTGCTCACGGCACGACGCGCGTCCGTCATCGCGGTGTCGCCGATCGTGGGTGGGGCAGCGCTCAAGGGCCCGGCCGACCGGATGATGACCGAGCTCGGCCACGACGCCTCAGTGGTGGGGGTCGCCCGCCTGTATCGCGACATCGCCGGCACGCTCGTGATCGACCCGGCCGACGCACATCTCGCCGCTGAGGTGGAAGCCGTCGGAATGCGGTGCCTGGTGGTGCCGTCGGTGATGAGCACACCCGAGATCGGTGCGGGCCTCGCCCGCGCCGTGTTGGCCGCCGGAGCGCCTTAGCGGTCGAGCGCGCCGAGTTGCGCCAGGCCGTCGTCGAGTGTCGTCCACGACGCCCACGACAGATGGATGCGTGCTCGGGTGGGCGCGAGCGCGAAGCGACTGACCCCGACGAGTGCGTCGTCACCGCGCACCGCAGCGACACCGTCGGGTCCGGCCATCCGTGCCCACAGATCGCGGATCGACACCTGCACGCCGGTCCCGATGTTGATGACCAGGCCGCTGCCACGCCGGGCCGCGCGCGCCAACGCATCCACAGCGTCATCGACGAAGAGCAGATCGCGCGTCTGGCGGCCGTCGCCGTGGATCAGCGGGGCGACATCATCAGCCAGCGCTCGCGCGAAGGCCGCGACCACGCCGCCATCCGCACGCTGCCGAGGCCCGTAGACGCCGGCCATCGCAAGCGCCGAGAACTCGACCTCGTGCTCGTGGCGGTACGTGGCCAACAGGTTCACGACGGCACTGGCGAGCACGCCCTCCGGGCCACGGACGCCGTGGGCCTGGCTCTCCTTCACGGGCAGGTCCTTCGCCGCAACGTCGCCGTAGAGCGCCGTCCCGGGCACGGCGGTGACCACCTTCTCGACGCCGTGAAGTCGCGCCGCCTCCAACACGTTCGCGACACCGTGCAGGCCACGACCGATCGTCGCCGGCGTGGTGCGACCCGGTGGAAGCCAGCCGAGATGGAAGATCACCTCGGGCGAGCGGAGGGCGACCAGCGCGAGCATGTCGTCGGAACAGGCGTCGAGGTGATGGATCTTCAGCTCGCCACCACTCGAGCGTGCCTCCGCCAGATTGGCCAGCGATCCGGTCGAGAGATCGTCGACGACGTCGACCGTGTCGCCCTCTGCGAGCAGCCGGTCGACGAGGTGCGAGCCGAGGAAGCCCGCACCGCCGACCACCAGCGCCTTCATGGCGCCGGTCGGCGGATGCCCTCGAGGTGCTCTCCGGCAGCAACGACGCCGTCCGCACCGATGACGCAGTCGATGATCGACGCGCCCTGCTCGACCCGCCCCATCACGCTCGAGCGCACCACCAGCGCGTTCGCCTCGATCACCGCACCGGCGAGGACGACGGCGTGGTCGACGCGTGCGCCGGCTTCGATCGTGGCGCCGTGATCGACCACCGAATCGATGAGCGTGGCCGACGGATCGACGAACGCGCCCGCGGCAACCGGTTCACAGGCGTGCCCAGGACGTACCCCGGTGACGAGATCGAGGTTGGCCTGCAGGTAGAGGTCGGGCTTGCCCGTGTCGATCCAGTAGTCGTCCGTCGCATGGGCGAACAGCCGACCGTCGGCAACGATGGCTGGGAATGTGATCCGCTCGATCGAGGTCTTCTGCCCGACCGGAATCCGGTCGAGCACCGATGCCTCGAGCACGTAGGTGCCCGCGTTGGCAAGATTGCTCGGCTCCGTTCCCGGCGCAGGCTTCTCGACGAAACGCTGCACTCGGGCATCAGCGTCGAGTTCGACGACGCCGAACGCGGACGGATCGGACACGCCGATCACGTGCAGCGTCGCCTCGGCGTCACGCTCACGGTGGAACGCCAGCAGCGCACCCACATCGAGATCGGTGAGCACATCGCCATTGGCGACGACGAAGGTGCCCTCGATGCCAGCGACGTCGGCCGCAAAGCGGATCGCCCCGGCAGTGTCGAACGGTTCGGGCTCGACCGCGTAGGTGAGCGTCACCCCGCGACACGTGCCGTCAGGAAAGGCTTCGACGAACGGCTCCGGCTTGAAGCCGAGCGCCAGCGTGACGTCGGTGACGCCGCCGGCCGCCAGGTTGGCGATCAGTCGCTCGATGATCGGGACGTGCCCGACCGTGAGCATCGGCTTGGGAACGCTGAGGGTGAGCGGGCGCAGGCGGGTGCCGAAGCCCCCGACCAGAACGACCGCCCGCATCAGCCGCCCGTCGTCGACGTGACCGTGCCAGGAGCCGTCGTGGTGTCGCTCGGCGACCCGGCGGTCGTGGTGCCAGTGGCCGCAACGGTGGTCGGCGGCGTCGCGCTGCCGGTGGTGTCGATCGCGCCAAGCTCCGGCAGTTCCGCAGCCCACGGCGGCATCGAGACATCGGTACCCGGCGGCACAACGGCGATCGTGAAGACCATGCCGTCCTGCTTGATCCGGATGTCGGTGAGATCGGTGATGTAGGTCTGACCCTTACCGGTGTCGGTGTAGGTGTCCCACGCGACAACCTTGATCTCGACGTCCTTGCCGTTGCACTTGTACTCGCCGGCCTTGTACTCATCGCCGCCCTGCTCGCTCGGCAACTTCAACTCGTCAGTGTTGAGGGTGACGCTGTACACGTCGAGGAACAGGCCGAGGACGGCGCGCTTGCCGACCGACTTCGAGCTGTAGGGGTGCCAGTGGATGACACCGTCTTCGTGGCTGTGGACGCCGGTCGCCTGGAACAGCGGGTAGACCGCCACCTTGTTGCCCTGCGCGTCGGTGGTGGTCTCTTCCTTGTTGCCGGTGAGCTTCGGGAGCCAACCGTCGCACACGTACATGCCGTACGCCGCGTGCCAGTGATCACCCTGCTGCGGGGGGAACGAACCGGGGTCGGGGACGGTCTGGCGCGAGTAGCCGATGAGCACGAGGCCCACCACCAGCACCACGACGATGATGGCGGGGAAGAGCGTGCCGCCCTGGAAGCGCACGGTCTTTCCCTTGCCACGCTGAGCCTGCTTGGCGACCTTCTTAGCCGCATTCGATGAGGAGGTTGCCACGAGTGCGAGAGGATATCGGCACGAATCTCCGAACGGGTGTCAGCCCAGGGTGCGCCTGATGAGATCGACGTAGGAGGCGGCGACCGCGGCTGGCGAGGCGGCTGCCTCCACCCAGGCCCGGCCGGCGATGCCTGCGGCGGCGAGGGAGTTGACGTCGGCGAGCATCTCGCGCACCGCGGCCGTGAACGCGGCGGGCTGATCGGGCTCGACCACGCGCCCCGCGCCCGAGGCGGCAAGGATCCGCGGCACCTCGGTGCCTGCGTCGATCGCTGCCAGGATCGGGCGGCCGGAGGCGAGGATCGAGTACGTCTTGGAGGGCACGCTCACGTTGCCGAGGCCGGCCTTCAGCGGCACGACGTGCAGGTCGCCGGTGGCCAGCAGCTCCGACAGCCGTTCCTTCGGTTGGTAGGGCGCGAACCGGACGTTGGCGAGGCCCGCTGCATCCGCTTGGAGCGACGCCTTCGCGGCGCCCTCACCGGCGACCAGGAACGTGGCATCGGGCAGTTCACGCGCCGCGTGCAGCAGCAGATCGAGCGACTGCGAGAACCCGACGTTGCCGGCGTACAGCACCACCAGTTCGTCGCCGATGCCGAGCTCGGCGCGCAGCGGCGTGTGTCGGTCGGCGGGACGGATCGCGTCGGTGTCGACGAAGTTCGGGATCACATGCACCCGATCGCGCGCCGACGGCTTCACCTTCGCCACGACGTTGGCGCGCAGGTCGTCGCTGAGCACGGTGATCGCAGCGGCACGGTGGTAGCTGACCCGCTCGAGCCAACGTGCGAGGGCGATCACCTGCGTGTTGGTGATCGCTCCGGTTCGCACCGCAGCGTCGGGGAACACGTCCTGAATGTTGAACACCAGCGGGCCGCGACGCACGAGGTGGGTCAACCATCCGGTGAGGCCGATCGTGAGCGGCGGCGACATCGCAATCACCGCGTCGACGCGTCCACCCGGCAGCGAGGCGATCCCACTGAGGACGGAGAACCCGATGAAGCCGAGCGCTCGGCGCACGATGTTGCGCTTGTCGTTGCCGGGGAACGGGTTGACGCGCGTGATCGACCCCCACGGCGTGGTCTCGCGGCGGATCCACCGACCGGTCCAACCCGGCTCGATCCGGTGGTTGCGATACCAGGGCAGGGCGGTCACGACGTGCACCTCGTGACCGAGGGCGGCAAGCTCGAGCGTGATCCGCGTCATCACCTCGCCGGTCGGCGCGGTGTCGGGCGCGAAGTGCGGGCACAGGACGGCAATGCGGAGGCGCTCGGTCATCGGCCCTCCGCCCGTTCATACGCGCCGAGCAAGGCCTCACCGGACGCACGCGAGGTGAAGTGGCCCACTCGCTCGCGGCCAGCGGCGATCAACTCGTCGCGGCGGGCGCGCACCTCGTCGAGGCCGGCCGACCACGCCTCGGCCGTGAGTGGGGTAACCACCGCCGCATCGCCCGCGACGTCGGGGAGACATGTTGCATCGCTGCACAGCACCGGCGCTCCGAGCGCCATCGCTTCGATCACGGGAGCACCGAAGCCTTCGTACGTACTCGGGAACACGAGCGCGTCGGCCAGCGCAATGAGGCCGTTCTTGTCGGCGTCACTCACCCGGCCGAGGTGTCGGATCCGGCCGGGCGCGCGCACGTCGGCCGCGGCGATCGCGGCGTGTACGTCGTCAGCCGCTGCGCCACCACCGCCGATGAAGACGAGGCGGAGGTCGGGTTCGGTCCACACGGTCGACATCAGCTCGATGAGGAATCGATGGTTCTTGTGTGGCGCGGACATCGCCGGATACACCAGCACGGGCCCGTCACCCAGCGAGAACCGGCTCCGGAGGGTCGCTTCGTCCGTGCGGTCGACGAGCAACTCGGGCTCCACTCCGTGCGGCACGACGACCACTCGCTCGGCGGCGACGCCGAACTCGTCGACCACGCTCTGACGGACGTACTCGGTGGGCACCGTGACGAGTGCCGCTCGGCGCGCCGCACCCGGGATGAGTGCGTCGAGGTAGCGGCGCTTGAGCGGGCTGAAGTACTCGGGGAACGTGCGGTACTGGAGGTCGTGGATCGTCAGCACGAAGGGACGGCGCGAACCCATCGGCGCGGTGCCGCCGCCGTGTTGGACGAGGCGGAGACCGGTGGTGCGACGGTGCAGCCACCCGTGTTCGGTGACGACCCGCCGCCATCGTCGCCGCCCGTCATCGCCCGGCGTGGTCCAGCGCGCGCCCGCAAGGCGTGCGCTGTGCTTGCGTTGCAGGTCGGCCGAACCGAACAGCGTGAGGTCGAGCCCTGGCTGCGCTTCGAGCGCGCCGGCGAGTTGACGGACGAGGTACTGCTCGGACCCGCCGACATCGCCGGGGATGCACCACAGCAGGTTCACACCGATCGGTCCGAGGTCCGTGGTGTTCGGGCTCACGTCATTCGACGTCACGGTGCGAGCTCGCGGTAGATGCGTGCGGTTGCGTCGGCACTGCTCGCCCAGCTTCGCTGCAGTGCGCGTGCACGCCCCTTCAGCGACAGCTCGGCGCGCCGCGACACCGCTTCGGTGATGCCGCGCGCGATGTCGGCAGGGTCCATCGGCTTCACAAGCACCGCGGCGGCGCCGGCGGTCTCCTCGGTAGCGGTTCCGGCACTGGTGACCACCGGCGCGCCCTGGGCCATCGCCTCGAGCACCGGCAGGCCGTAGCCCTCGCGCTGGCTCGGGTAGCAGAACACCTCGCAGCCGGCGTACAGCGGGCCGAGGTCGTCAGATGGCACGAAGCCGAGGAAGCGCACATCGCACGCGGGGTCAAGGTCGAGCTCTCCCCAACCGTCGGCACCGGCCACCACGAGCGGGAGCGGTTCGTCCATCAGCTCGATGGCGGCCGTGAGACCCTTCAGGTTCTTGCGCGGCTCGAGGGTGCCGACGAACAGCAGGTATCGCTCGGGCAATCGGTACAACGAGCGAACGCGGGCCACCTCGTCCGGAGGGGCCGGTTCGATGTCGACACCCAACGGCACGAGCCGCAGCCGGTCGGCGCCGATACCCGCGAACGACACGTCGTCGAGCGTCGCCTGGCTGCTGCACACGACAACGTCAGCGGAGGCACGGATGCGATCGAGGCTGCGCCGGAAGGTCCACGCACCCTGACGCGAGAACTGCGTCGGATCGTGCAGGAACGCGACGTCGTGGAGCGTCACGACGAGGGGCGCATCGGTCGGGCACGGGATCAGCCCGGTTGCGTGTGTCACGTCGACACGCCCCGTCGCCCGCTCGACCTTCGGCCAACCGGCCAGCAGCCACCACTGGTAGAGCCATGGCGAGGCGATGGGCAGGTGCGCGACGGGGATCGGCGGCGTCCACGGATCGTCGGGGAGGTGATGGTGTCGGCCAGCCACGCCGATCAGCCGGATGTCGGCCTGCGCATCCATCGCCTCCGCGATGCGTAACGCCGAGACCGCGGTGCCACCCGGAACCTTGTGCCAGCACTGTTCGAGGGTGTAGGCGACACGCACACCTCCATCTTGGCCGGTCGCGGCGCGAAACCCAGACCGCCCGTGGGCGACGCGCCGACGAGACTCCCTGCATGACACACCCGGTCTGGCCGCTGTTCGATCTTCGCATCACGACGCCGCGTCTCGAGCTCCGCTATGTGGATGACGAGCTCGGTACCGAACTCGCAACGCTCGCCGCGAAGGGCATCCACGACCCGGCGTTCATGCCGTTCAGCCTCCCGTGGACCGACGCGCCGTCACCGGAACTCGAACGCAACGCGATGCAGTGGTACTGGCGGGCACGCGCTGCGGTGTCCGCGACGCACTTTCATCTTGAGTTGGCTGCCATCATCGACGGGGCCGTGTGCGGCTCCATCTCAGTCGGGGGTGATGCGTTCCCGATCCTTCGCGAGGGCGGGACCGGGTCGTGGCTCGGACGGGAGTTCCAAGGGCGCGGCATCGGCACCGAGATTCGTCGCGGCGCACTGCACCTGTTGTTCGCCGGACTCGATGCGCAGCGCGCACACACCTTGGCATTCGAGGACAACGCGGCCTCGCTCGGCGTCACCCGCAAGCTCGGCTACCGGGAGACCGGCGAGCAGTGGAAGGTTCGCCGAGGCGAGCCCGCCCGAGCGATCGCATTCGAGATGACACGCGACCACTGGGAACAGCATCTCCGCACCGACGACATCACCATCGACGGCCTCACCGACGCACTGCCACTTCTCGGACTCTGAGACGCGTACAGTCGACGCATGCTGCTGGCGGCGTGGTGGGGGTTCGTTGGTGGCGCGGCGCTGGTGCTCGGTGCCGTCATCGCGCTGCGGTTCCCGGTGTCGCAGCGAGCGATCGGGCTGATCATGGCGTTCGGCGGCGGCGTGCTGATCAGCGCCGTTGCGTTCGAGTTGACCTTCGAATCGTTCAACGTCGGTGGATCGGACGCAACGGCGATCGGTCTTGCTGCGGGGGCGCTGTGCTTCTTTTTCGGTGATCGCATCATCGACCGCCGCGGCGGTGACAATCGCAAGCGCAGTGGTGGTCAGCAGACGTCGGAAGGCACCGGCATGCCGATCGTGCTCGGCGCGCTCCTCGACGGCATCCCGGAGTCAGCCGCGATCGGCATCAGCCTCATCGGCGGCGGCAAGGTGGCGGGGTCGGTGGTCGCGGCTGTGTTCCTGTCGAACGTGCCCGAGTCGTTGTCGGCCACGACGGGTCTGCAGAAGTCGGGGCGATCACCGCGCTTCATCCTGCTGCTCTGGCTTGGCGTGGCGGCGGTCTCGACGCTGGCCGCCGTGCTCGGGTACCAGCTCCTCGGCGGCGCATCAGAGAACGTCATCGCCGCCGTCCAGGCCTTCGCCGCCGGCGCGATCCTCACGATGCTGGCCGACACGATGATGCCCGAATCGTTCGAGCACGGCGGGTCGGAGGTCGGTCTGCTCACCGTGCTCGGGTTCGCGCTCGCGTCGTACCTGTCGACGCTGAGCTGAGCCCTCAGCGGAGGCGGGCGACGAGTTCGGCGAGCGGTGCGCGGAAGTCGCGCATCGCCGGGAGTCCCGATGCCACGGCAAAGCCGTTGTCGAGCACGCTGTTCGGCGGCCGGCGCGCCGGGCGCGGCGGTTGGAGCTCGGCGGTGGTGATCGGGAGCACCATCGCAGGGTCCTTCCCCAGCAGGCGCACGATCTCACTGACGAAGCCGTGCCAGCTGACGGCGCCCGCGTTGGTGACGTGCAGGACACCGCTGCGGCGATCGAGCGCAATGCGACGCAACAGCGGGGCGAGGTCGGCGGTGAACGTGGGATGGCCGAACTGGTCGCTCACGAACGACAGCGTCGGATGCTGATCGACCAGGCGCAGCACGGTCTTCACCATGTTCGCGCCGTACTCGCCGCATACCCACGACGTCCGGACCACCGCAGCCGACGTGCCGAGCTGGGCAGCCTCACGCTCGCCCGCAAGCTTCGATGCGCCGTAGACGCTCTGCGGGTTCGGCGTGTCGAACTCGTGGTACGGCCGGTCGAGCGTGCCGTCGAAGACGTAGTCGGTGCTGAGGTGCACGAGGTGTGCGCCGGCACGGTCGCATGCCTCGGCAACGAACCGGACCGCGAGCGCGTTGGCGAGGAATGCGCGCCCGCTGTCGCTCTCGCACGCGTCGACCGCGGTCCACGCCGCGCAGTGGATCACCGCGTCGGGACCGACCGAAGTGATCGCGCCCAACACCTGGTCGCGATCGGTGACGTCGAGATCGCCGCGCGACAGGCCGACGACATCGTCGCCAGCTGCCGCGCACGCGAGCACCGTGTCGCGACCGAGCTGGCCGCCGGCACCCGTGACGAGCACCCTCACAGGGCGGCTCGCGCCTTCAGCGGCTCCCACCAGTCGCGGTGCGAGCGGTACCACTCGACGGTGTCGGCAAGGCCTTCGGCGAAGTCGCGCTCACATCGCCATCCGAGCGCACTCACCTTCTCGTGCGTGATCGAGTAGCGCCGGTCGTGGCCGAGCCGATCGGCGACCGGCGTGATGAAACTCTCGTCGCGTCCGGTCAGCTCGAGCAACCGGTAGGTGATCTCCCGATTGGTCACTTCGTTGCCGGCACCGATGTTGTAGATCTCGCCGACGGTGCCCGCACGCAGCACGAGATCCGCCGCAGTGTTGTGGTCGTGGACGTGGATCCAGTCGCGCACGTTGCCACCGTCGCCATAGAGCGGCACCTTCTTCCCGTCGAGCAGGTTGGTGGTGAACAGCGGGATCAGCTTCTCCGGAAACTGGAGGGGCCCATAGTTGTTGCTGCACCGCGTGACCAGCACGGGCAGGCCGTGGGTGGTGAAGTAGCTCAGCGCGATGAGGTCGCTGCCTGCCTTGGCCGCCGAGTACGGCGAGCGCGGGCCGAGCCGATCGTCCTCGTGGAACGAACCCTCGTCGATCGAGCCGTACACCTCGTCGGTGGAGATGTGGACGAACCGCTCGACCTCCACCTGGCGGGCGACGTCGCACAACACGTTGGTGCCGAAGCAGTTGGTGCGTACGAACGAATGCCCGTCCTTGATCGACCGGTCCACGTGCGTCTCGGCGGCGAAGTGCACCACAGCATCGTGTCCACGCATCGCGTCCACCACGTCGTCCTGATCGCAGATGTCGCCGTGCACGAACCGACACCGGCGGTCGTCGAGAACGTCGCGGATGTTCTCGAGGTTGCCGGCGTAGGTGAGCGCGTCGTAGACGGTGATCTCGTCGTCGGTGGTCGCAAGCACGTGCCGCACGTAGTTGGCGCCGATGAAGCCGGCACCGCCGGTCACGAAGATCTTCATGATGGAGTTCCTTCCGAACGCACCGCTCAGGTGCGCATCGGCCAGTAGGGGCGGCGGTTGGCGGGCACGTCGGCGCGCAGGGGATTCGCCTGGTCGCGGCCGGACAGGATCGGATCGGTGACGCCCCAGTCGGCGCCGATGACGGGATCATCCCACTTCACGCCGAGCTCGTCGGCCGGGTTGTAGTACCCGTCGACCAGGTAGGTCATCACCACATCGGTGAGTGCTGCGAACCCGTGGGCCACACCCGGCGGGATGAACACACCCATGTGGTTGTCGCCGCTGATGTCGAAGGTCTGCGTCGCCCCGTCGGTGGGGCCGCCCTCGCGGAGATCGTGCAGCACGACGCGGATCGTGCCGACCGGGCAGTACCAGTAGTCGGACTGGTGGAGGTGGAAGTGCAGCCCGACGAGCGCACCCGCCTGCTTGTTCGAACGGTTGCCCTGGATCATCTCGCGGGCGTTGGGGAACCACTCGCGGCGATACGTCTCGATGAACAGGCCTCGTTGATCGCCGTGCACCGCTGGCTCGACAAGGTGCACGCCTGCGATCAGTTCGCTCTCCCGGATGGTGGCCATCGAACTCCTACTCCACGTCGATCTGGCAGTGGTCGCCCACCATGAGGCGCAGCGCACGTGGGCGCACCTGTGAGCGCGACACGACGACGTCCTTGCCGATGAGACTGTCTTCGAGGCGCTGGATGTCGATGATCGAGCTGCCCTCCATCACCACGGAGTGTTCGATCTCGCTGTTGCGCACGACGCAACCGTTACCGACCGCGCTGAACGGCCCGACGAAGCTGTGCTCCACCACGGCACCGGCGCCGATGACCAGTGGGCCACGAAGGGTCGAGCCGACGATCCGTGCCCCGGCCTCGATGACGACGCGACCGTCGATGGTGGATGCCTCGTCGACATCGCCGTCGACGCGCGTCTCGATACGTTCGAGCAGCAGCCGGTTCGCTTCGAGTAACGGGGTGAGCTTGCCGGTGTCGATCCACCAACCGGTGAGCTCTTCCTGGCGGACGCGAAAGCCGTTATCGACGAGCCACTGGATGCCGTCGGTGATCTCGAGCTCGCCACGTGGTGAGGGCTCGATGGCGCGCACCGCGTCTTGGATCGTGCGGTCGAAGAGGTAGACGCCGACCAGCGCGAGATCGGACGGCGGGTCGGCGGGCTTCTCGACGAGGTGAACAACGTTGCCCGCGTCGTCGAGTTCGGCGATGCCGAAACGATGGGGGTCGGGTACCCGCTTCAGGAGGATCTGCGCGCTCGGCGGGTTGGCCGTGGTGCGAGCAGCCTCGAACGCCGCGACGAACGCGCCGAGGTCTTGTTCGAGCAGGTTGTCACCGAGGTACATCACGAAGTCGTCGTCACCGAGGAAGTCCTCTGCGATGAGCACGCAGTGGGCGAGCCCGAGTGGCGCGTCTTGCGGAATGAACGTGATCTGCGCGCCCCACCTCGAGCCGTCGCCGAGAGCGGCCATCACCTCGGCACGGGTGTCGCCGACGATCACACCGATCTCGGTGATGCCCGCCGCCACCATCGCCTCGATCCCGTAGAACAGGATCGGCTTGTTGGCGACCGGCACGAGCTGCTTCGCGCTCGTGTGAGTGATCGGCCGGAGCCGTGTGCCGGCACCACCGGCGAGGATCAGGGCCTTCATAGTCGGGGCACAGTATGGCCCGGCCAGCGCATCACGACCGTTCCCCCCGGTCAAGATCCCGCGAAGAAGGCGAGTACCTCGTCGGCGCCGTCGCTGAGCAGCAACACCGACTTGCCGTCGATCGTGTCACCGCGAACGGGGAGCGACTTCGGCTGCAGCCCCGACGCGACCGCGCCGCGCAGCGACGACGCCATCTGGAACAGGTTGAGTTCGTCGTCGATGCTGATCGCCTGACCAGCTTCATCGATCACGCGACCGGCGTTGAACGGGTTGGTCTTCACATCCGCCACCGCCCCCTGGAGCGCGCGGTTGACGAAGTCTTGCTGGCGCTTCGTGCGGCCGATGTCGGCGGTGCCGTCGACCTGCCACTCGCCGTCGATGAACTGCTCGAAGTACCTGCTGCGGGCGTACGCCAGTGCTTGGACGCCGTCCATCACGAAGCAGCCGGGCTCGGGCACGTCGAGACCGGTGTTCTTGTCGCGGGTCGGGTAGAGGAAGCACAACTCGACGCCGCCGATCGCGTCGACCAGCGACTTGAACCCGGAGAAGTCGATCTCGACGTAGTGGTGGATCGGGATGCCGAGCGATTGCTGCACCGTTTGCACCAGCACCGCCGGGCCCTCGCCGAATGCCGAGTTGATCCGGTTCTTCCGACCGGTGCCGGCGATCTCGACCCACAGGTCGCGCGGGATCGACAGCAGCGCCGCCTCACCGGTCGCCCGATCGCGACGGAGCACCATGATCGTGTCGCTGCGAGCACCCGTCGTCTGGTCGGCCGACCCGATGCCGCCGTAGTCGGGCGAGTTCGGATCGGACCCGGCCCGCGAGTCGGATCCGACGAGCAGGAAGTTCTCGACCGTGCTGCTCGGCGGGCTGAGCACGCTCGCGACGTCGGGCACACGTGCGACCTCGGCCACCGACTGCTTCGCCGCAATGAGCGTGCCGGCCATTGTGGCAACGAACATCCCGATCAGCAGCAGGAGCGCCACAGGGGCGCGACTCGACCGGCGGGACGTCATCTGCACGGCGCGGAATCTAGGCGTCAGGCGAGACGAAGATGGATCACGTCACCGGTGTCGATGTGGTGGGTGACGGCGCAGTCGTCGATCACGGCGAGTCGGCCGTCGCGGCCGACGTCGACCGCCCGACCCACCACATCGCCGTCGGGTCGCTCCACGCGAACCTGCTGTCCGAGCGTGACGAGTGCGTTCCGGTAGCGGGTGTGGATGTCGTCGGGCAGCGCATCGATGCTCCGGAGCAGCGCGGCGAGCAACGCCTCCGGGGTCGTGGTGTCACCGAGCCGAGCCGCGTCGTCGGGGGCCCAGCCGACGTTGATGCCGATGCCGACCACGACGTGGCGGGAGCCATCGGGCGAGGTGCCCGACTGCGCGAGCACGCCGGCGAGCTTGCGTCCATCGAGCAGCAGATCGTTGGGCCACTTGAGCGTGGGGTGCAGGCCGGTGAGCTCAACGGCCGCGTCGCACGCCGCGAGAGCGACGCGCTGGGTGAGCTCGTGCGGGTGCTCGGGCACCGTGCGGAAAAGCATCGACACGAGCAGGTTCGAGCCGGGCGGCGCGTCCCAGCGGCGGTCGAGTCGCCCGCGGCCGGCGGTCTGATGGCGAGCAGCGAGCACCGTCCGATCGGGGGCCCCGGCGGCCGCTTCGGCAAGCAGATCGGCGTTGGTGCTGCCGGTTTCGTCGACGACTGTCACATGCCACGACGGGGGGAATGTGGCGGTGGCGGGGTGCATTCGGCAAGTATTGCCAATCGTGCTGCAGAAGATCCTGATCGCCAACCGTGGAGAGATCGCCGTCCGTGTCATTCGGGCCGCTCGCGAGCTCGGAATCAAGACCGTCGCGGTCTACAGCGAACTCGATCGCAACGCGCTGCATGTACGCCTCGCGGATGAGGCCTATGCGCTCGGCGGGCAGACCGCAGCGGAGAGTTACCTCAACACCGACGCCATCATCGATGCCATCGAGCGCAGCGGTGCCGACGGTGTCCACCCCGGCTACGGCTTCTTCAGCGAGAACGCCGACTTCGCACGAGCGATCATCGCCAAGGGTGTTGCGTTCATCGGCCCGCCGCCCGAGGCGATCGACGAGATGGGCGACAAGGTCAGCTCGCGCAAGGCCGCCCAGCGCGGTGGCGCCCCGATCGTGCCGGGCACCACCGAGTTCATCACCTCCCCCGACGAGATCCATGCCTTCGGCAACGAGTTCGGCTGGCCGCTCGTCATCAAGGCGGCGTACGGCGGCGGCGGACGCGGCATGAAGGTGATCCACGCCCCCGACGAGGTGCAGGAGGCGATGGACAGCGCCAAGCGCGAGGCGAAGGCCTTCTTCGGGCGCGACGAGATCTACATCGAGCGCTACCTCACCTGGCCGCGCCACGTGGAGGTCCAGATCGTCGGCGACCAATACGGCGAGGTCGTGTGGGTGAGCACCCGTGACTGCTCCGCGCAGCGGCGTCACCAGAAGCTCATCGAAGAGGCCCCCTCGGCCGGCATGGCGCCCGGCATCGAGGACGCGATGGGCGAGGCTGCGATCAAGGCAGCGAAGGCGGTCGGCTACTTCAACGCAGGCACGGTCGAGTTCATCTACCAGGACGAGGAGTTCTTCTTCCTCGAGATGAACACCCGCCTGCAGGTGGAGCACCCGGTCACCGAGGTGATCACCGGCATCGACCTCGTCGAGTGGCAGATCCGCGTGGCGAGCGGCGAGCGGCTGCCGATGACGCAGGAGCAGGTGGCCGCGCAGCGTCGCGGTCACGGCATCGAGGTGCGCATCAATGCCGAGAACCCGGCTGGCGGCAAGTTCCTCCCGTCGCCCGGCACGATCACCAAGCTCGTCCCGTCCGACGGTTTCGGCGTCCGTTGGGATGGCGGCTACGAGAGCGGCGACACGATCAGCCAGTACTACGACAACCTCGTCGGCAAGCTGATCGTGTGGGGCAAGGATCGCGAGACGGCGATCGCCCGCACCATCCGTGCGCTCGAGGAGATGGTCGTCGAAGGTGTGGCCACCACGATCCCGGCCGACATTGCGATCTTGCAGCATCCCGACTTCCACGCAATGAAGCACTCCACGAAGTGGGTCGAGGAGGTGCTCGACCTGTCGAACATCGCCGCCCCCGCAGCACCTGCGCCCGCGAGCGACGACCAGGCACCGCTCGTGCAGCGCAACACGACGGTCGAAGTGAACGGCAAGCGTTTCGACGTGAAGCTGTGGGTGCCCGACCTGCCCGTCGGCACCGTGGCGGCAGGCAAGCCGGCAGCGAAGAAGCCGGCACGCGCCGCTGGGTCGAGCGGCGGCGGCGCAGCCGGGTCGGGCAACGTCGAAGTGCCGATGCAGGGCACGATCGT
>JBMOFX010000004.1:0-33799 GCA_049318665.1 Ilumatobacteraceae bacterium
CACGCCGGGGCTCCCCAGCCCCACGGGTCCCATGCCTCCGCCACCGCCGCCACCGCCGCCACCGTCGCTGCCGTCGCTGCCGTCGCTGCCTTCTTTGCCGCCGCCGCCAACGCCACCGCCAGCGGCACTTCAGGTGCCGATCGTGCCTGGCGCCTGGGACGTGACCACCGAGATCGATGCTGGCGCGGCGCGAGGTCGCAAGCGGTCGCGGGGTGCGACCATGGGCGCGCTCGTGGGTGTCACGGCAATCGTGGCCGCCGGAGCGTTTGCGGTCGTCTCGATCACGGGCAACGACTCGGGTGGTGCGGCGTCCCCCACCGAACTGGGCGTCGCGCTCACCGAAGCACTCAATCGCGAAGACATCCTCGGCGTGCTCGATCTCACCTTGCCGAGTGAGCGCGAGGTTGTCCGTCAGCCCCTGATCGACCTCGTCGACAACCTCAGCCGTACGGGCGTGTTCGACGACAGCGCGTCGCTCGGCAAGCTCGGCGGCGTCGACTTCTCGTTCACCGATGTGTCGGCTCGCAGTGAGCCGACGACCGACCCGACGATCAGCAACGTCTTCCTGAGCGGCTCGTCGACGGTGAGCGTCGACGGCAAGACGTTGCCGCTCGGCAGTCTGCTCGTCGACACCATCTTCGAAGGTCAGCGGCCCGACATGGACGTCGCGCCAACCTCCTCCGAGTTCGAAGACACGCGGCTCACCACGGTCGAGCGCGATGGCCGCTGGTACCTGAGCGCGTTCTACTCGATCGCCGAGTCGGCACGCGGCGACGCCGACCTGCCGGCTGAGGGTGTTGCCGCGGTCGGAGCCGACACCCCCGAAGGTGCCGTGTCCGGGCTCATCCAGGCCGTCAGTGATCAGGATCTTCGGGCGTTCATCGGCGTGCTCGACCCATCGGAAGCCGAGGCCCTTCAGCGGTACGCGCCGCTGTTCCTCGACGAGGCCCAGCAGGCCATCGACGATCTCGGCATCGAGTGGTCGGTCACCGACGTGAAGCTCGGAGCGGAGGGGTCGGGGGATCGTCGTCACGTCACCGTCACTGCCCTGAAGTTCCAGGGGACGATCGAGGACTCCACCATCGGTCTGTCGTTCGCCGACGGGTGTGTCTCGACGGACATCGATGGCACCACCAACGAGGTCTGTGGCAACGATTCGGCTGCCTTCGACGAGATCCTCGGTGATGCCGACGTGGAAGTCTCAGCCGAGCTGAAGCAGTTCTCCGAGACGGTCAGTTCGGCGTTCGCCGATTTCGATCCTCGTGGGATCGCGGTGCACGAGGTCGACGGGAAGTGGTACGTGAGTCCGATCCGCTCGTACCTCGACGCCGTCAACGACGTGCTCGCGGCACTCGACCAGAACGAATTGACGTCGATCGTGACGTCGTTCCGCGCACTGATCGACTCGGAGGATTTCGGGCTCGGCGGTTTGCCGTTCGGCGACCCTCTGTTTGGCACCGGTGATGCGTTCAGCGACGAGCCGATGACGTCGGATCCGATCAGCAAGTGCTACGGGATCTTCGACGCTCCGGAGGCCCTTGCCTGTATCCAAGCGGCCATCGATGCAGGGACGGGCGACCCGGCAACGCTGCCGGTGACGATCCGGTACCCGGAGTGCGGTGTCGCCGAGTTCTACTGGTCCGGCGTCTACAGCGCGAGCGACGCGGACTTTGTCGCGACGGTGACAGCTGCGTCGCCGTGCTTCCTCGATCTTGTCGCTTCCGGTGCCGTCGACGTGAATGAGGTGCCCGGTGAACTGCGCAAGCCGGAGTGCGTCGAAGGCCGCAACTGGTACACCGCGACTGACAGCGACTACAACCAGCGAGTGTCGGACTGCTTCTTCGCCGAGCTGTTGGCTCCCTGAACGGCTCGCCGGTGCGGCGTCACCCGTAGCCTGGGCGTGTCATGCGGACCCGCACCCTGCTCCTGCTCGCCATCGGATGCGGGTTGGCGATCCTCGTCGCCGGGCTCTTCCTCCTGCTGCGGATCGATCGAGCCGACACGACCGTGTCTCGTCTCGCCATCGGCGACACCACCCAGGCCGGTGACCTCCGCGTCACGGTCGTTGCGGCCGACGAAGCCGACGACCTGATGCGCGTGACCGTCCGCATCGGCGGGGTGGACGACGCCGAGGCGGTTGACGATTTTCGGCTCGTGGTGAGCGGCGCGCTGATCGAGCCGCTCCCCGCCGTGCAAGCGGGTGCAGCCGCCTGCCGCGCCGTCACGGTGGAGGAGCAGACCTGCGAGCTGGTGTTCGGCACCGCGGCGGTGCAGGGCACTGCGCGTGGGCTGGTGCTGCGACGCGGTGAGGATCAACGCCGATGGGATCTCGCGGGCGGCTGACGCCCGCGATCCTGGTGTTCGCCCCACCCGGCTTGCGCTGACGGTCACCGACCGAATCGGGTTCGTGCCGCTACCGTTTCGATCGGTCGACGCAGCGTCGCGGCACGACCACACCGACCGCAAGGGAGCCAGCATGGAGACCACCGCCGCAGGCAGCGAGACCGAGTTCGACCTCGTGGTGATCGGTGGCGGCCCGGGTGGATACGGCGCCGCGCTCTACGCCACCTCAGCGGGTCTGCGTGTGGCCATCGTCGAGAAGGGTGAGCTCGGCGGTACCTGCCTGAACCGCGGGTGCATTCCCGCGAAGGCATTTCTCGAGACCGCGGCCGTGCAACGTCACGTGGCGCATGCGGCTGAGTTCGGCATCGAGTCGAGCGCCCCGGTGGTCAACTTCGCCACGGCTCAGGCACGCAAGCAGCGCATCGTCGACGGGATCGTGAAGTCGCTGGGTGGCTTCATGAAGTCGAAGAAGATCACCATCCTGAACGGCACCGCGTCCCTGAGCGCCGGCCGCACGGTCACCGTGCAACTGAATGAAGGCGGTAGCACCGCCATCACCGGCCGCCACGTGCTACTGGCTGCCGGTTCGGTGCCGCGGACCATCCCGGGCTTCGAGGTCGGCGGTCCGATCATGACGAGCGACGAGATCCTCATGCTCGACCACGTCCCGGCCCGGCTCGTCGTGATCGGTGGCGGCGCGATCGGGTGCGAATTCGCCAGCACGTTCGCCGACCTCGGTGCGCAGGTGACGATCCTGGAGGGTCTGCCGAAGATCCTGCCCGGCCTCGACGCCGACCTCGCGAACGTGGTGGTGCGGAGCTTCAAGAAGAAGAACATCGACATCCGCACGGGTGTGTCGGTCACCGGCCACACGCCCAACGGTCGGGGCGGCACCGTCGTGCACTTCGGTGACGGCGAGCAGATCGAGGTCGACGCCGTGGTGGTGAGCGTTGGTCGCCGCCCGTTCGCCGACCTGCTCGGGTTGCACGGCACCGGCGTGGTGGTGACCGACCGTGGGTTCGTCGAGGTCGACGAGTACTGCCGCACCGGCGAGCCCGGTGTGTACGCGATCGGTGATCTCATCAACACGCCGCAACTGGCGCACGTCGGCTACGCCGAAGCGATCCTCGTGACGAAGCATCTCCTCGGCGAAGGGCCGGCTCCGATTCGCTACGACCGAGTGCCGTGGGCGATCTACTGCCATCCCGAAGTGGCGTGGGCCGGGCCCAGCGAGGAAGCGGCGATCGCGGCTGGCCACGACGTGGTGGTGGCGAAGCATCAATTCCGTGCCAACAGCCGTGCGCAGATCTTGGGTGAACTGGACGGTCTGGTGAAGGTGATCGCGAAAAAGAACCCCGATGGCACGGCCGGCCAGGTCCTCGGCGTCCACATGGTGGGCCCGTGGGTGACGGAGCAGCTCAGTGGCGGCTACCTTGCCGTCAACTGGGAAGCGACCGTCGCCGAGGTCGCCGAGTTCATCCAGCCGCACCCGAGCCTCACCGAACTGTTCGGCGAGACCATGCTGTCGCTCACCGGCCGCAGCCTCAACGCCTGACCGTGCACCCGACGACCCAGATGGAGATTCCCCGATGGCTGATGTGACCCTGCCGCAACTTGGCGAGACCGTGACGGAAGGAACGATCACGCGCTGGTTCAAGAAGGTCGGCGAGACCGTCCAGGCCGACGAGCCGCTGTTCGAGGTGAGCACCGACAAGGTCGACACCGAGGTGCCGTCGCCGATCACCGGCACCGTCGTGCAGATCCTCGCTCAGGAAGGTGACACCGTGCCGGTCGGCGCAGTGATCGCCATCGTCGGTGACGCCGCTGTGGCCCCGCCTGCGCCCGCCGCCCCGCCCGCGCCGATCGTCGAGCAGGCACCATCGTTCGCAGCGCCTGCACCGGTGTCGGCGCCGCCTCCGCCCCCTCCGGCACCCGCCCCCGAACCTGCGCTCGTGGCTGCCGTCGCGGAGCCCGCCCCCGAGCCTGTCGTGGAGCCAGCCACCGAGCCTGTCGTGGAGCCAGCACCGGAGCCGGTTGCGGAGGCCTCCGCCGACGCGGCCAGCGGCGAGAATCGCCTGTTGTCGCCGGTGGTCCGCCGGCTGGTGAGCGAGCACGGCTTGAACCCCGACGACATCCCTGGGACGGGTCCCGGCGGACGGATCACGCGTGACGACGTCCTCGACCACATCGATCGCGTCGGCGGAGCCGCCCCGGTCGCCGTCCCGGAGCCCGCGCCCGCACCCGCACCCGTTGCATCCCCCGCACCCGTTGCAGCCGCACCAGCGCCAGCACCTGCGCCTGCACCCGCCGTCGACCCGGCTCCTGCTCCGGCCCCTGCGCCCGAGCCGGCTGCTCCGGCGAGTTCGGGTGACCGCGCCGTTCGGCTCAGCAAGATCCGCAAGCTCACCGGCAATCACATGGTGATGAGCAAGTCGGTGAGCCCGCACGCCTTCAGCGTGGTCGAGGTCGATTACGCGAACGTCGACCACACCCGCGCCGAGGTGAAGGATTCGTGGAAGGCGGCCGAGGGCTTCAGCCTTACCTACCTGCCGTTCATCACTCGCGCGATCGTCGATGCCCTTGCCGACTTCCCGCACCTCAACGCCAGCGTGGCCGAGGACGACCTCATCGTGCACGACTTCATCGACATCGGCATCGCCGTCGATCTCGACTACGAGGGCCTGCTCGTGCCCGTCGTGCGCGCGGCCGAGTCGAAGCGGTTGCGCGCGTTGGCGAAGGAGATCAACGACCTCGCCACTCGCGCTCGCACGCGCAAGCTCGGCCCCGACGAGATCGCGGGCGGCACCTTCACGATCTCCAACAACGGCTCGGCCGGCAGTGTGTTGACGGCCCCGATCATCAACCAGCCGCAGGTGGCGATCGTGTCCACCGACGCGATCGTGCGCAAGCCCGTCGTGGCTCGCACCGCTGCGGGCGATGAAGCGATCGTGATCCACCCGGTCGGCAACCTGGCGATGAGCTGGGACCACCGCGCGTTCGACGGTGCCTACGCCGCTGGCTTCCTCGTGAAGGTGAAGCAGATCCTCGAAACTCGCGACTGGACGAGTGAGCTCTGACCCAGCGTTGAGCGTGTCGAACGCGCCCCTGCGGGTGCGCTGGCTCGGCACGGTGCCATACCGCGACGCACTCGCGCTCCAACAGGGTCTGTTCGCCCACGGCAGCGAGCAGCACCTGCTGCTGCTCGAACACCCGCACGTCTTCACCTACGGGCCGCGCACCGATCTCGGCGCGAACCTTCGCTGTGATCCGGCGGCCGTCGGTGCCGAACTCGTCGCGGTGAAGCGTGGCGGCGACGTCACGTACCACGGACCCGGACAACTCGTCGGGTACCCGATCCTGTCGGTGGCGAACGCGCTCGGTGCGATGGATCACGTGATGGCCGTGCAACGCGTACTGATCGCGTCGCTGCGCGAGCTCGGCCTCGATGACGTCGGTTGCCTCCCCGAGTATCCCGGTGTGTGGGTCGAGCCGGGCGGGCCGAACCCGCGCAAGATCGCGGCGATCGGGGTACGGCTCGCCCACGGCCGCACGATGCACGGCTTCGCGCTCAACGTCGGCACCGACCTCACGTTCATGCGCGAGCACATCGTTCCCTGCGGGATCGCCGACCGGCCGGTCACCTCGCTGGCAGAGGAGGGGATCACCGCCACGATGGCGGAGGTCGTCGACGTCGTTGCCCGTCACGCGGCGCTCGAGTGGACGTGCGGCGCCTCCGAGCGACAGGACGTCGCTTGGCGGCATCGCCCCGACGACCTGGCCGCGTTCTCCCGCGGTGACGGCCCCGGCGAGACCGTGCGGTCGGCCGCCGATCATCGTGCGCCCGGATCGCGCCTCACCGCTCGTCTCGAACAGGCCGGTGTGAGCGACGGTCTCACCATTGCGAGTCGCAAGCCGGAATGGTTGCGCCCCAAGGTCGAACACGGGCCCGAGGTGCTCGCGCTGAAGCGAACCGTGCGCGACCTCGGGCTGGTGACCGTGTGCGAAGAGGCTGGCTGCCCGAACCTCAGCGAATGCTGGAGTGACGGCACCGCAACGTTCATGGTGCTCGGTGAGCGGTGCACACGTGCCTGCGGGTTCTGTCTCGTCGACACCCGTCATCCGATGCCGCCAGCGCCCGACGAGCCCGACCGCGTGGCCGAGGCCGTGGCGCGGATGGGCATCGCCCATGTGGTGCTCACGATGGTCGCCCGTGACGACCTCGATGACGGCGGCATGACCCACGTGGCGCGCTGCGTCGCTGCGATCCGTGAACGATGCCCCGGTACCAGAGTCGAGACGCTCGTCTCCGATGTGAAGGGCGACCCGCGCTCGCTGGAGATCCTGCTGGCCGCCGCGCCCGACGTGTTCAACCACAACATCGAGACGGTCGCCAGGCTGCAACGCGCCGTCCGCCCATCGGCTGGGTACGCCAGGAGCCTTGCGGTGCTGGCCACCGCGAAGGCCGCCGGTGTCACCACGAAGTCGGGTCTGATCGTCGGGATGGGCGAAGAGCCGGAAGAAGTGGACGGGTGCCTCGTCGATCTCGCGTCGATCGGGGTCGACATCGTCACCATCGGCCAGTACCTGCGGCCGACCACCAACCACCTGCCGGTCGCGCGCTGGGTGGAACCCGGGGAGTTCGACCGCTGGTACCGGGTCGGCGAGGCCGCCGGCATCGGCCATGTGGAGGCCAGCCCGCTCACGCGATCGAGCTACCACGCACGGCAGGCCACCGATCGTCTGGGCATTGTCAACTTACTCAAGTCACCAGAGGCGCAGCCGATGCAGTGAGCGTGGAAGAGGCGCTCCAGGAACTGCTCGAACTCGCCAGTCGCGTGTGCGCCGCGCCGATGGTCGCGGTGTCACTCGTCGACGCCGATCAGCAATGGTTCCGCGCGCAACGCGGTTTCGACGCCGACGGCGGGCCCCTGAGTCGGTCACTCTGTGCCCTGCCGGTCACCGACGTCGGAGCCGTCGCAGTCGCCGACACGCTGGCCGACCCGCGCACGCTGCACTGCGATCTCGTCGTGGGTGAGCCTCGTGTGCGCAGCTACGTCGGTGCCCCGCTGCTCGACGATCACGGATCCGCGATCGGCACCCTCTGTGTGCTCGACACCGTGCCACGAGCGCTGCAGCCGTGGCAGGTGGCGATGCTGGAGGTCCTTGCCCGGCAAGTGATGACGCACCTGCACCCGGCTCCGGTGCTCGAGGAGCGTGACGACGTCGAGAACGAGCTGCACGACGCACGTCGAACCCTCTCGTATCTCGAGACTCACGACGCGCTGACCGGCTTGCTCAACCGCACGGCGCTCACCGATCTCATCGATGGTCTGGCTGATGCGAACGCCGCGGGGACCGTGTCGTCGGCGTTCCTGCACATCGACATCGACGAGTTCGCGCAGATCAACGACGTCTATGGGCATGCGGCCGGCGATCGGGTGCTCGTGACGATCGGCGACCGTCTGCACCTCGGTGCGCGAGGTGACGATGCGGTCGCTCGCCTGGGGGGTGACGCGTTCGCCGTGCTGGTGCCGAACGCCTCGTCCATGGGGCCCGAGACGTTGGCCCGGCGACTGCTGCAGGCGGTGGCGATGCCAATCGAGTTCGGCGAGCTCCACCTCCACGTGACCGCCAGCATCGGCATCGCGCGATGGCGTGTGGATCTGCCGTCCGCCGACGGTGTGCTGCGGGCTGCGGCCGGAGCGCTGCACGACGCCAAGCTGCTCGGCGGCAACAACATCGCGACCGCCGAAGGGCACCGCGACGGTATGCGTCGGCGCGCCGATGCACAGCGCTTCGTGCGCCACATCATCGACGAGAAGGCGATGTGCATCCACTTCCAGCCGGTGTGGTCGGTCAGTTCCGGCCGTTTGGTCGGCCACGAAGCGCTCCTTCGTTGGCGCGACGTCGAGCGCTTCAACATCAGCCCGGCCGACTTCGTCGGGGTTGCCGAGGAGATCGGCATGATCGGTCACATCACTGAATTCACCGTGCGCGAAGCATGCCGTCTTGCAGCACGCCGCCGCTCGAGCGGTGCCGATGCCATGGTGTCGGTGAACATGTCGGCGATGCAGATCGAGCGCGATGAGGTGATGCTCGTGACGGCGCGTGCCCTCAACGACTACGGCCTCGATCCGGATGTCCTCGTCTTCGAAGTGACCGAATCGGCGAAGCTCGCTCAGAGCCCGGCTGGCATCGAGACGTTGCGCGAGATGCACAACATGGGACTTCGCCTTGCACTCGACGACGTGGGCACCGGTGCCGCCACGCTCGGGCTGTTGCGCAGCGTCCCGTTCGACGTCCTCAAGATCGACGGATCGTTTGCGCCCGAGGGAGGCGACGTCGACCGCGAGGTCCTGCGGTCGATGGTGACCCTCGGTCATTCGCTCGGGATGGACGTGGTGGCCGAGGCCGTCGAGGAGCCGATGGTGCTCGACCAGTTGCGTGAAGTCGGGTGCGACTTCGCGCAAGGGTTCCTGCTCGGACATCCCACCCCGGGTGAGCTGGTGTTCGATCCGATCTCGGCATCGCCGACGCACCCGCTCATCGCCGCCCTGCACCCTCAACACTGAGCCGCGGCACAATGTGGGGATGAGCAGCGTCGCCTCCACCGCAACCTACGCCGATCGCATCGCCCGGGCCCGCACCGCAATGACGGCTCGCGATGTCGACGTCCTTCTCGTGTCCGTCGGCAGTGATCTGCCGTACCTCGCCGGATACGAGGCGATGCCGCTCGAGCGGCTCACCATGCTGGTGGTGCCCCGCGACGGCGAGGCGACGCTGGTGATCCCCCGCCTCGAGGCGCCCCGTGTGGTCGAGCAACCCGGGGTGTTCTCGTTGCGGCCCTGGAACGAGACCGACGATCCGGTCGCCATCGTCGCATCGCTCACGGGCGCGCCCGCCGTCGCTGCCGTCGGCGACACGATGTGGGCACGCTTCCTCGTCGAGCTGCTCGCACACTGGCCCACGACGTCGACGCGTTTCGTGCGCTCGACCGAGGTGATGAACGACCTGCGGATGAAGAAGGACGCTGCCGAGATCGCGGCGCTGCAAGCAGCAGGTGCGGCCGCCGACCGTGTCGCCGCCCAACTCCATGCCGGGCAGATCCCGATGGTGGGTCGCACCGAAGCACAGGTGTCGGCCGACATCTCGGCACGCCTCATCGCCGAGGGCCACGACGTCGTGAACTTCGCGATCGTTGCCGCCGGGGAGAACGCCGCGTCACCGCACCACCACGCAGGAGATCGCGTGATCCGCGAGAACGAGATCGTGCTCACCGACTTCGGCGGCACCATGGCCGGGTATTGCAGCGACATCACCCGGTGCGTCTTCCTCGGCGAACCCAGCGCCGAGATCGCTGAGGCGTACGCCGTGCTCCACGAGGCGCAGGCAGCCGGCGTACAGGCAGGCGTGGTGGGTGCCGCGTGCCAAGACGTCGATCGGGCCGCACGTCAGGTGATCGTCGATGCCGGCTACGGCGACTGGTTCATCCACCGCACCGGGCACGGCATCGGCATGGAGGCGCACGAGGATCCCTACATGGTCGAAGGCAACGAACTGCCGATCGAGGCCGGTCATGCGTTCAGCGTCGAGCCCGGCATCTACATCGCCGGCAAGTGGGGGATGCGGCTCGAGGACATCGTGGTGGCGACGGCCGATGGTCCGCTGTCGATGAACCACGCGCACCACGGCCTCGTCAGCCTCCGGTGACTGTGCAAGGCTGACGACATGACGGCGCTCGACAACGCTCCCACCGGCAAACTCCCGTTCCACCTGCGTGGCAACTACGCGCCGGTGCCGGACGAGATCGAAGCGTTCGATCTCCCGGTCGTCGGCGAACTCCCGCTCGACCTCGTCGGTCGCTACTTCCGCAATGGTGCGAATCCCAAGCACGGGCCCTCGATGCACTGGTTCGCAGGCGACGGGATGCTGCACGGCATTCGCCTTCGTGATGGCCGAGCGGAGTGGTACCGCAACCGCTGGGTCCGCACCAAGGCCCTCGACGGCGCACAGCGGATCGACATGTCGACCGGGCAGATGGATTACACCGTCGGCCTGGCCAACACCCACGTGCTCCGCCACGCCGGCCGGATCTTCACGCTCGAGGAAGGCAGCTTCCCCAACGAGGTGTCGCCCGAGTTGGAGACCGTCGGGCCGTACGATTTCGACGGCCGTCTCGCGACACCGTTCACGGCGCACCCGCACACGTGCCCGGAGACCGGCGAGATGCACTTCTTCGGCTACGAGCTCGTCCAGGCGCCGTTCGTCACGTATCACGTGGTCGACGCATCGGGCACGCTCGTGCACAGTCAGCCGATCGATGTGCCCGGTCCCACCATGGCCCACGACTTCGCGCTGAGCCGCAACTACGCGATCTTCATGGACCTGCCGGTGGTGTTCGATCTCGACCTCGCAGTCACCGGCACGATGCCGTTCCTGTGGAACGAGTCGTACGGTGCTCGCATCGGGCTTCTGCATCGCGACGGCGCTCGCCGCGGTGAGCAGCCGCGCTGGTTCGACATCGACCTCTGCTTCGTGTTCCACATCATGAACGCGTGGGAGAGCGAGGACGGCACGAAGGTGCACCTCGATGCCGGCCGCCATGAGTCGATGTGGCGTGGCGCACCCGATGCGTTCGAACCGTCGTTCCTGCACCGGTGGACGTTCGATCTCGTCACCGGCTCCGTCACCGAGACGCAGCTCGACGACGCCAATCATGGATTCCCGCGCATCGACGACCGTCGCACGGGTCTCGTCAACCGCTTCGGCTACGTGGTCGGCTCCCGGCCGGGTGCGGCCGAGTCGATGGACGCGCCGTCGACGATCGTGAAGTACGACCTCACGACGGGGACCAAGACGGCACACGACTTCGGTCCCACCACGTCGAGCGGCGAGCCGGTGTTCGTGCCCCGTGACGGCGGCACCAGCGAAGACGACGGCTACCTCGTCACCTACGTGTACGACGCGGCGACCAACGGATCGTCATTCGTCGTGCTCGACGCCGCAGATGTGGCTGCCGATCCGATCGCCACCGTGCCGCTTCCCCGGCGCGTCCCCAACGGCTTCCACGGCAGCTGGCTCGCCGACGACTGACGCTCAGACGGCCACTCAGATGGCCGCGTAGCTCGTGAGAGTGAGCGTCACGTCGCCACCGACGAACGACGCGATCACGCCATCGGGCAGCACGCAGTATTGCTTGGTTCCGCCTGACACGGGTACGTCAACGCACGTCGCGGCGACACCCGCGATGGTGGTGGTCGAGGCTGTCGTCGCGCCGGTCTTGCGCATCGCATCGAAGCGAAGTCGCTTCGCCATGTCGCCCTGCGCGAAGTCGGGGGTGATCACTGCGTCCGACACCTTGGCGGGCAGGATCCCGTCTTCGCACACGCTCTCATCGGCGGTGCAGGTGCGGCTGCCGTTGGCGTCGGTGATGAAGCGATAGTCACCAATGGTGACGACGTTGGTCGCCGTGGCGGCCGTTCGCTCGACAGATGCCGTGAGCGCGGTCCGGGTGGCGGGTTGCACGCTGTACTCGGCGCGGAACGACGCGGCGTCCACCGTGTCGAGCAACGCGAGGACTGCGTCGATCGCCGGATCACCGGTGGCGGCGCCCGGGCCGGTGAGGGCGGCCGCCTGGTCGAGCGTGGGCCGTTCACCGGTGATGCAACCGGTGAGCGCGATCAGCGACGTGACGGCAACCGCCAGGAGTACGCGCCGGGGTGTTCGATCAGACGTGCGCGGGAGCATCGGCCACGAGCGTAGGCCCCAACTCGTCGATGTCATCTGGCGCGTCGGGGGCGTCAAGCGTCACGGTGCGACGCCGCCCCCGGTTCGACGACGGTATGAAGGTGCGCATCAGGGTGATGAACGACACGATCGCAATGACGGCCATCGCCCCCACTCGGACCACTGCGTGCTTCACGTCAGTGCCCGCTTGCAGCCCGTGGACCGCTACCAACCAGAGCGCCGGATACGAGAGCAGATGGATGCCGCGCCACACCCTCGTGGGGAGCCGGTGCCGCAGCCACGACGACACCTGGACAGCCACCAAGAGATACATCGCGACGATGCCCCACGCGACTGCCCCCGGCCGGTAGTCGATCGCCATCGGGAGGAGGATCTCCTTCCAGGCGATGTGCGAGTAGTTGTCGGCGACGAGTGCGGCGAGGTGGACGCCCGTGAACACGACCGTCAGGAGCGCGACGTGTCGGTGGACGGCGAGCAACCAACGCGGCAGGCCGCGTCGTTCGATGAGGCGCGACACGCCGAGGATGCCCCACACGACCGTGACGGCGAGCAGCACGAACGCGACCCAGCCGCTGCTGCGCGCGAGGTACCACGCAGCCTTCTCGGGAATCACGGCTCGACCCGTTCGAACACGTCGGGGCCGACGACGGTCGAAGCACCATCGGAGGTCATGATCAACGCGGATGCCGGGCCGAGGGTGTCGACCACGTGAGCGGGATCGACGAAGGCCACCTTCGAGAGTGCGTCGGCCCACCCTGCAGTGGCGGCGACCACCGAGGCGCCGACGACATCGCTGGTGGTCGACTCACCGGTCGTCGGTGCGACGAGATGGTGTCGCCGTGCGCCGGCGTGAATCCACCGTCGGCGCAGCGTGGTGCTAGTCGCCACACCGCCGTCGTCGACGTGCACCAGCGCGAGGAGATGTTCGTTGCGCGGGTCCTCGATCGCGATCGTCCACGCCCCACCGCGCGGTGAGGTGCCGGTGACGCGGACGTCCCCGCCGATGTCGACCAACGCGCCTTCAGCGCCGCGTTCGCGCAGACCGGTCGCAACGAGGTCCGCGGCGAGCCCCTTGCCGATGCCGCCCAGATCGAGCCGCACGCCCAGCGGCAGGGTGATGGTGCCCGCACGATCGTCGAGGACGATGCCTGCGCAGCCCGGCGTCGGCAGTTGCTGCGACGCGCTCGCACCTGATCGCGCCGGCGAGACGTCGCTGTGGTCGATGACCGCCTGAATGGTCTGGTCGTAACCGAGTCGCAGCAGCGAGTCGTGCACGGTGGGGTCGAATCGTCCCCCGGTATGGACCCAGGCGGCGCATGCCGCACGAACGGCGAGGAGGGTGTCGGACGAGACGTGGGTTGGCCGGCCATCGGCAGCGTTGAGTCGACTGATGTCCGACGTCGGCAGGAATCTGCTCCAGCGCGCCTCCAACTGCTGGAGGCGTTCCTGCGCCCACGTCAGCAATGTCGGGTCGGCACCAACTGCCGTCACCGTGATGTCGGTGCTCATCCCCCGGAGCGCCAGGTGCGCGACCGGGGTGAGCTGCTCCACCGGGGCCGCGGCGACCATCAGGTGGTGCCCTCCGAGATCGTGTCGACGGGCGCCGCAGTGGTCGGCGGCGGTGGCGGTGGCGGTGGCGGCGTGGTCGTCACCGGCACCGGCACCGTGGCCGGTGGGGTGGTCACGACGGGAGCCGGAGGCGCGGTGGTGACGGGGGTCGGCGTGGCCGTGGGCGTCGGCGTCGACGCCGGGGTCGGCGTGGCAGTCGGTGCGGGTGTGGGCGATGGAGCAGGTGCGGGTGTGGCGGTGCCCTTGGGGGAGACCGTGGTGGCGGGCCCGACAGCGCTGGGGGCGGCCGTTCCTGGGGCAACCGGTGTCGACACCACCGATGTCGCAGGGATCGCCGTGGTCGCGGCCGTGGCAGGGTCGGTGGGCACGGTGTTGGCCGTCACCACGACGGCGGAGGAGATCGCTGCCGGATCAGGGATGCCTGCGCGGCCGGCGATGGGGAACGCGGCGGCCGACGGTGCACCGAGTGGCGTCGACGGATCGACGATCGTCGCGTCGGAGCTCGCAGGGTTCGCATCGGTGGTTCCCGCGGTCTTCGGAGCCGATGGCGTCGTCGCGGCCTCAGGCGGTTCCGCGTTCGCGATGAGCGCGACACCGGCAACGGTGGCGGTGACGCTGAGGCCGGTTGCCGTGAGCTTGGTTGCGATGGCTGTCCGTCGACGCATCAGTGACCCACCTGCAGCGCGATGGTGAAGAGGGCTGCGGTCGCGGCGAACACGAGCACGGCGCTGGTGGCTCGTACGGCGATCGTCTTCATGGGCGCTCCATCGTCTCGGCGGGCGCGCGCTGGTGGCGCCCTTCGATGCAGTTCATCGGCAGATGGTTAGCCTCCCTCCAGTGATTCGTCTCGACGCGGCCACGGTTTTGCTCCAATGGGCCGTTGGCGGTCTGGCCTTTCTGTGGTTCACCTCTCGACATCGTCAAGTCGGTCTCGGATACGGCTGGCTTCTCCGTGGCACCTACGCGCTGATGGCCGCTGGTGCGTTCGCGGCCGGGCTCGCGTTTGGCTTCGTGCCGGTGCGCGACGTCGCCGCAGGGCTCGTCACGGTGACCGCGATTGTGGTGCTGGGCGTGTCGATCGTCCGCCGGCATGCCGGTGTCTCGGGTGCCGCCGCTGAGCACGATCGGCGCTCTGCCCGAGTCGCCGCGATGACCGGCATCGAGCGGCGGGTCGACAACGTCGATGATGTCGATGTCGATGTCGATGTCGATGTCGACGGTGGCCCGACTCGCATCGGGCGCGAGTTTCCGCCGTCGCTCGATCTCATCGCACCGGCGATCGGTCTGGTCGGTCTCCTTGCCGCCGGACTCGACGCGACGGACGGCGGCACCTGGGACGTGTTCGTGTCGGTGCTGCGCACCTTCGCCGGTGCAGCGTTCCTCGGGGCGGTCACCGATGCGATGCTGCTCGGCCACTGGTACCTCGTGCAGCCAGGTCTTCCTCGACGGCACCTCAACGAGCTCGTGCGCGCGCTCGGGTTCGTGTGGCCGGTCGAGGTGATCGCCTTGCTGCTCCCGGTCGGCATGGTGTCGGTGTGGACGGGCAGCGTCGACGACGGTTGGAACGGCACGCTCGGCTGGTTCTGGGCAGCGTGCGCGATCACGACGATCGTGCTCGTCTTCGTCACCCGGGCCGCGCTGAAGGAACGCTCGTACTCCGCGGTGATGGCCGCGACCGGCCTGCTGTACCTCGCGATCCTCACCGCGTTCGGGACCGACCTCGTGGCGCGCGCGGTGTTGGCGAGCTGACCAGCGCCCTCGCGGGGTATGGTCAGCGCATGCCACGCCCCGTCTGGAGCGGGACGATCAGCTTCGGGCTGGTCGCGATCCCGATCAAGATGTTCCATGCCGTCAGCAAGAAGAGCATCGCGTTCAATCAGCTCGACGACCGCTCGATGAGCCGTATCCGCCTGAAGAAGGTGTCGGCCGATACGGGTGATGATGTGCCCGACGAGCACATCGTCAAGGGGTACGAGGTGAGCAAAGGTCAGTACGTGCTGGTCGATCCCGACGAGCTCGAACCGTTCATCCCCGCGGCCACGCACAGCATCGACCTCGAGGAGTTCGTCGACCTCAGCGAGATCGATCCGGTCTACTTCGACACGCCGTATGTGCTCGCCCCCGACAAGAACGCGAAGCCGTACGTGCTGCTTGCTCGCGCGATGGAGTCGGCGGGCAAGGTCGGCATCGGCAAGTTCGTGATGCGCAACAAGCAGTACGTCGCCGCCATCCGCGCGTCCGACGGCAAGTTGTTGATGAGCACGATGGTGTTCGCCGACGAGGTGGTCGACACGGCGCGTATCGACGAGCTCGACGCGGTCGCCGGCGTGGAGGTGAGCGACCGCGAGATGGCCATGGCCGAAGCGCTGGTCGATTCGCTCGCCGCTGCGTTCGAGCCCGCGAAGTACCGCGACGAGTATCGCGAACAGGTGCTCGGCCTCATCGACAAGAAGGCGGCGGGCGAGGAATTCGAGGTGCCTGCGGCGGTTGCGGCGGCGCCGAAGGTGGTCGACCTGATGGCCGCGCTCGAAGCGAGCGTGAAGGCGGCGAAGGACGCGCGCAAGCGCCATCCGAGCGCCACCGAGGCCGAGGTCGCAGCGAAGCCGAAGCGGGCTGCCGCGGCAACTCCCGCAGCCGCCACCAAGCCCAAGCGCGTGCGCAAGTCGGCGTGAGCCGCACCACCAGCACCGTTTCGATCGACGGCCGCGAGCTGAAGCTCAGCAACCTCGACAAGGTGCTGTATCCGGCGGTTGACGACCACCCGCCGTTCACCAAGGGCGAGGTGATCGACCATTACGTGCGCGTTGCTCCCGTGATGCTCCCGCACCTGGCCGGCCGATGCATCACGTTCCTGCGGTTCCCCGACGGCGCCGACAAGCCGGGCTTCTTCGAAAAGCGTTGCCCGAAGCACCGGCCTGATTGGGTGGGCACCGCGCTCGGGCCGGGCGATCGCAACGGGGGGATCGGCTACTGCCGCCTCGACGAGCCGGCCGCGCTGGTGTGGGCAGCCAACCTCGCCGCCCTCGAACTGCACGTGCCGATGGCACTGGCCGTGGATCTGGAGACGCCGCGCGCGGTCGTGTTCGACCTCGACCCCGGAGCGCCGGCCGCGATCCGCGAGTGCTGCCAGATCGCGCTCGCGCTGCACGAGGTGCTCGACGCCGTTGGCCTGCGGGCGTGGCCGAAGACGAGCGGGTCGAAGGGCCTGCAGCTCTACGTGCCGCTCAACACGCCGTGCACTCACGAGTGGGCCGCCGATTTCGCGCTCGCCGTCGGACAGGTACTCGAACGGCAGATGCCCGATCGCGTCACCACCACGATGGCCAAGGTCGAGCGTCCGGGGAAGATCTTCGTCGATTGGAGCCAGAACGTCCGCCACAAGACGACGATCGGTGTGTATTCGCTTCGGGCGCGCGTGCGGCCGTGGGTGAGCACACCCGTCACGTGGGACGAGGTGGCTGACTGCGCCGACGGTTCGCTCGACCTTCGCTTCGAGACCGCCGACGTGCTCGACCGGATCGCTCGACACGGCGATCTTTTTGGCCCGGTGCTCACGGTGGAGCAAGCGCTGCCATCACCCCGGTGATGTCGTGGCCGACGGGGCCGACTCGACCCGTCCACTCACCGCGAAGCCCATCACGGCGCACATGAGCGCTATGCCGAACGCGGCGAGCAACGGGCCGCGCAGTTCACCGCCGTTGCGATCGGCGTAGGCCACCAACGCGCCGCCGATCCCGCCCATCAGCGAGAACCCGAGTGCGTCGACGAGTTGCACCTGACTGCTGACGAGCCCGTCGTTGCTGCCGTCGCCGTAGCTCATCGCCGACACGGTGGTCGGGTTGAACAACAGGCCCATGCCGAAGCCGCCGAGCGACCACCCGAGGAACGTGGCCCACAGCGGCCACGACGACCACAGCACCGGTGCGGTGGCAGCGACCCCGAAGACGAGCAGCACGAACCCCCACCGAACCGGGATGCTCGGTGCGAGGTCGGCGCGCTTCGCGCTGAGGGCGGCGCCACCCGTCCACGTGAGCGCGGCGCCCACGATCGTGAACCCTTGGATCATCGGCTTTGCGCCGTGGATGCGATCGGCGGCGAGTGGCACGAACCCGTCGACACCGATGAACGTGGCGGTGGCGAGCAGCCGGACCGACAGCACGGCGGGTTGTCCGCGCTTTGCTCGTTCGACACCAGCGGGCAGGAGGCGGCGCAGGGCCGGCAGCGCGAGGAGTGCGCCGATCACGATCGCCGCCGCAACGATCGCGGCCTGTGGCGACCGGATGCCGAGCACGAAGATGGCGACCCCGCTCGTGGCGACGAACGCGGCAAGGATCCGGCGCGTGTCGTCGTCGCCCACGTCACCCGACGGTCCGAACGCGCGCATCGGCGAGCTCGCGATCACGGCCACCAGGATGGCGAGCGGTATCAGTCCGGCGAACACCCAGCGCCAGCCGAACACGTCGGTGATGACACCCGCGAACGCCGGCGCGATGAGGCTCGGGAGCACCCAACCCGATGAGAGGAAGACGTAGATCATCGGTTGCCGGTCGTCGGGGAACGCTCGCTTCACGAGCACATAGAGGATCGGCTGTAGGCCGCCGGCGCCGAGGCCCTGCAGCGTGCGTCCCACCACGACCACCCACATTGCAGGCGCCAGGGCAGCGACCACGAGGCCCACGATGAAGATCGCGATCGACAACAGGAACGTGGGTCTCGGCCCACGACGATCGGCGATCTGGCCGCCGGCCACCAATGCGAGCAGGTTGGCGAGCGTGTACGAGGCGAGCGTCACGCCGTAGAGCGAGTCACCGTCCAGCTCGGCGGTGATCGTCGGCAGCGCGGTCACCACCGACGTGGCATCGAACGCGATGAGGGTGACACCGAGCGTGAGCCCGACGGCCAGCAGCTTCTGCGCGCCCGTGAGCGGCGTGCGTACCGCGATGAGGTCGGGCTGGCTCACACTGGCGCGCCCGGCGCCACCAGGGCCCACGGGCGAGTGCGCTCCATCGTGAGCGCGATGTCGAGCAGCAGTGGCTCGGAGTAGTGACGACCGACGACCTGGAGCCCGATCGGCAACCCGTCGAGCGTGCCCGCCGGGATCGAGATCGCAGCGTTGCCGTGAAGGTTGGCGGGGAACGTGAGGCGGCCGTTGTTGCCGGCGCCTGCGGTGACACCGCCGAACGTGTCCGGCAAGGGTCCCTCAGCGTTGAACGCGATGTCGGGGTTGCTCGCCGTGATCACGAAATCGACGCCGTTCACGGGATCGAAGACCTGTGCCATCCGCTCGTTGAGCTCCATCCGGCGATGCTCGATCTTGGCGCGGGCCTCGATGCCGTAGCGCTGCGGGGCGGTCTCGAGACCGAAACGCATTTCGGGCGTCAGCACGTCGGCACAGCCGGGCCACGCGTCGCCGAGCTCGGAGAAGATCGAGATCATCCCGCTGATGCTCCACGCCGTGCCCATCGACGGGAGCGAGGTGTCGAGGTCGACGCGTCGGAGGCCGAGCTCGTCGATGAGGTGTTCGGCGTACTCCTCGAGTTGCTCCCACATTGCCGGTGACACGGTGGCGCCACCCCAGTCGGGCACCACCGCGACGCGTGATCCGCTCAGCGCGTCGAGATGCGAGCCGAGGCCGGCTTCCCAGCCCTCCACGCGCGGCAAGCTGAATTGATCACGAGCGTCGTAGCCGTTGCAGACCTCGAAGAATCGCGCGGTGTCGCGCACGCTGCGCGCCATCGGGCCGACGGTCACCGTGTAGTTGCCGATCACCGACCGCGGACCGCGTGGGATCCGTCCGTAGGTCGCCTTCAGGCCGACCAGCCCGGTGAACCCGGCGGGGATTCGGATCGATCCGCCACCATCGCCACCCGTCGCGATCGGCACGAGACCGCCGGCAACTGCTGCGGCGCTGCCACCCGACGAGCCACCCGGAGTGCGCCCGAGTTGCCAGGGGTTGTGGGTCGCCCCGTTGAGCACCGTGCGGGTGACGTTGACACCACCGAACTCGCTTGCGGTGGTGAGCCCGATCGCCACGGCGCCACCCTCGGTGCGCATCCGGTCGACCATGAACGAAGTGTGCGTCGCCATGCGCTCGGCGAAGACGACGCAGGCGTCGGTGTCGGGCCAGCCCTCCACCTGATCGCGCTCTTTCACGCCGAGTGGGACACCACCGAATGGCTTCGACAGATCGGCCGATGCGGCAGCAGCTTCGGCCTCATCCCGTGCAAGGAACGAGAACGCGTTGAGTTCGCTGGCATCGATCGCGTCGTACGCCGCGTGGAGTTCTTCGAGTGGCGAGCGTCGACCCGCTCGGAACTCCTCGACGAGTGAGCACGCATCTCCCAACCACGGTGTGTTCGGCATGGAGGGGAAGGTAGCCGGTGTGGCTCCGTTCGCTCGCCGCGGACTGGCTACCCTCGGCCCTTCATGGACAGCCGCTCGTTCCTCGGTCTCGAACAGAGCCACAACCCGTTCCGGTGGAGCATGCCGGTCACGCCCGGGTTGGCCACGATGGGCGGATTCCTGTTCGGCGGCGCTGGCCTCGGCGCGGCGATCTCGGCGCTCGAGGGCACGAGCGGCCGCCAGACGATCTGGGCGACGGCGCAGTACCTGTCGTACGCGAAGCCGGGTGAGGTGCTCGACGTCGACGTCACGCTTGCCGTCGAGGGCCATCAGATGACGCAAGCCCGAGCGGTGTGCCACGTCGGCAACCGCGAGATCCTCACGGTGAACGCGGCGCTCGGCCAGCGCCCGCTCGAGCAGTCGGGCCAGTGGGAGACGATGCCCGACGTGCCGACGCCCGGCGAGTGTCGGCGTCGCACACATCGTTTGCCCGTCGACGGCACGATCAACGAGCGGATGGAGCAGCGCCTGGTGATCGGCCGCGACTTCGCCGATCTCGACGGCACGCACGGCGACGGACAGACCGTCATGTGGGTGCGCATCCCCGATGTGATCGACGGTGTCGACGCGGCCGCGCTTGCGGTGCTCGGCGACTTCGTCCCGATGGGCGTGGGTCAGGCGCTTGGCGTGCGTGGCGGCGGCAACAGCCTCGACAACACGTTGCGCGTCGTCCACCTCGTGCCCACCGAGTGGGTGTTGCTCGACATCCGTGTGCACGCCGTCGAACGCGGCTTCGGCCACGGTCTCGTGCACATGTTCGCCGAGGACGGCACGCTCCTCGCCACCGCCAGTCAAAGCTGCATCGTCCGATTCTGGAAGGGTTGACCCATGACCGACACGAACGCGATTCCTCTTCGCCCCGGCATGACCGTGCCGCTGCCCGGCCCGCTGCACAGCCATCGCGAAAAGCTCGGCGAGCTCGCCGACCTCGGCTACACCGACATCTGGTCGGCCGAGTCCGACGGGGCCGACGCGTTCACTCCGCTTGCGCTCGCCGCCGCGTGGGAGCCGCGGTTGCGTCTCGGCACGGCGATCGTGCCGGCGTACACGCGGGCGCCGGCGTGCTTCGCCCAGTCGGTCGCGTCACTTGCCGACGCGGCGCCGGGTCGATTCGCGATCGGCATCGGTTCGAGCAGCAACGTGATCGTCGAGCGGTGGAACGGGGTGCCGTTCGTCGAGCCGTACAAGAAGGTGCGCGACATCGTCCGGTTCCTGCGAGATGCGCTCAGCGGCGAAAAGGTCTCGAAGGTGTACGACACGTTCGAAGTGCAGGGCTTCCGGCTCGGTGTGCGGCCCGAGCAGACCCCGCCGATCCTGGTGGCAGCGCTGCGCGAGGGCATGCTGCGCCTCGCCGCACGCGAGGGTGACGGGGCGATCATCAACTGGCTGTCGCCGGAAGACGTCACCCGTGTTGCTGCTGTCGTGAACGAGGCGGCCAACGGTGTGCCGAAGGAGATCGTGGCCCGCATCTTCTGCTGTCCGAGCGAGAACGCCGAGGTGGTGCGCGGCGCGGCAAAGTTCGCGATCGCCGCCTATCTGAACGTGCCTGTGTACGCCGAGTTCCACCGCTGGCTCGGCCGCGGTGAGCAGCTCCAGCCGATGTGGGACGCGTGGCAGTCGGGCGACCGCAAGGCTGCGCTCGCCGCGATCCCCGACTCGCTTGTCGATGAACTCGTGGTGCACGGTTCGCCCGAGCAGTGCCGTGCGACGATTCAGCGCTACTTCGACCACGGTGTGACCACGAGCTCGCTCGCGATCTTGCCGCTCGACCCGGACCTCAAGTACTGGGAGGCAGTGCGAGCGCTGTCACCCTCGGCCGGCTGACCGACCCGACCTGAGGTGGCCGCTCAGGCGGCGTGTGTCCAACTGCGGTGCTGCGCCTGCTCTTCGATGCGACGGCGGAGTTCGGCAATGTGGGCAAGGCCGCGCTCACGGGTGCGGCGATCGAGGCGGAACTGCAAGGGGAGCGGCGACTCGGGCAGCAGCATGAGCTGCTCGGGCTGGCCAACCGATGCGGTGCGGGTGTTGGTGCGGGTGCTGGAGGCAGAGGTGCGTGTTGCCATGCCCGCACGATGACAGAGGGGTGTCGCACGGTTTCCCAGTTCGGAACTGCGAAGGGCACCCGGATCGTTGACGGCTCTCGTCAGTGCACGGTTTCGGTGGTCTTCCCGGCATACTCGGCGGGCGAGTGCGCACTGTGTGCGTGTTTCGCGGTCGTGTGTGCAACGCGTCGGACCTCGGTCCGTCCGAGCTTCCTCGTGTGAGGGTGGCCAACCGCATGTCGGCCACCACCCCCCGAACAAGGAACTCAACATGTCCACATCCACCCTTCCTCTCGACGCGCGCGCCGTCACCTTCGAGTCGCTCGGCGTCCCCGCGCCGATCGTTGCGGCGCTCCGCACCACCGGCATCACCGAGGCCTTCCCCATCCAGGCCGCCACGTTGCCCGACAGCCTTGCGGGTCGCGACGTCATCGGCCGCGGTCGTACCGGCAGCGGCAAGACCGTCGCCTTCGCCGTCCCCACCGTGTCCGTCATTGCCAACGCCAAGATGAAGCGCGAGCCGCGCAAGCCGAACGGCCTCATCCTCGTGCCGACCCGCGAGCTCGCCGCCCAGGTCGCGCAAACCATCGAGCCGATCGCCACGTCGCTCGGCTTGAAGATCACGGTCATCCACGGCGGCGTCGGCGCAGGCCCGCAGGTGAAGGCACTCGCAAACGGTGTCGACATCGTCATCGCATGCCCCGGCCGCCTCGAAGACCTCATCCAGCAGCGCGCCTGCCGGCTCGACCGAGTGGCGATCACCGTGCTCGACGAGGCCGACCACATGGCCGACCTTGGGTTCCTGCCGGCCGTGAAGCGCCTCATGGACCAGACGCCTCGCGAGGGTCAGCGGCTGCTGTTCTCCGCCACCATCGACAACGGCGTCGACGTGCTCGTGAAGCGCTACCTCACCAACCCCGTCGTGCACTCCGTTGACTCGGCGGAGTCGCCGGTGCCGGACATGATCCACCACCTGCTGAGCGTTGATGCGGCCGACAAGCCAGCCGTCGTCCACGCGCTCGCGTCGGGGGTCGATCGGTGCCTGCTCTTCACTCGCACCAAGCACGGCGCGAAGAAGCTCGCCAAGCAGCTCACGATGGCCGGCATCCCCGCGGTCGAGTTGCACGGCAACCTCTCGCAGAACGCGCGAACCCGCAACCTCGAGGCGTTCTCCACCGGTGAGGTGCGCGTGCTCGTCGCCACCGACATCGCGGCTCGCGGCATCCACGTCGACGACATCCGTCTCGTCGTCCACGCCGATCCGCCCGCTGAGCACAAGGCCTATCTCCACCGCTCGGGCCGCACGGCACGCGCTGGTGCTGCCGGCACCGTGGTCACCGTGATGACGCCCGACCAGCGTCGCGACGTCGACGACCTCATGCGCCGCGCGGCGATCCGGCCGATCCTCACCACGTCGGTCCGTCCTGGCAACCAGCGTCTCGTCGACCTGGTCGGCGAGGTGGCCCCGCTGCAGAAGATGACGATCCGTCCCGATGATGCGCCGAGCCAGCCCTCGCCCACGCGTCACCCACGGCCGTCGCGTTCGTCGAGCGGACCGCGTCAGAACGCCGGCAACAGCCGCGGCAGGAACGGCAGCGGCGGCAGCAGCGGCGGTGGAAACGGTGGCGGGAACGGCGGCAACAGCAATGGCGGCCAACGCCAGCGTGCCGGTGGGCCGAGCAGCAACAACGGCAATCGGTCACGCAACACATCACGCGGCAACGCACGCTGACGCACCTGCGCGCATGATGGCCGGTGTGCCACCATGCGCACCGTGATCGTCGCCCGTGTCGCCGTCGCCGTTGTCGGCGCGGTCCTCGTCCTCTGGACGTTGCTCTCGGCTGTTCGCACCGTCGTCGTGCCGCGCGCCATTCCGTCGACGCTCACCCGAGTTCACTTCCGCGCGCTGCGTGTGGTGTTCGACGTGCTCGCTCCACCGCGGAGTTCGTTCGAGCATCGCGATCGGATGATGGCGTTCTACGCGCCGATCGGGTTGGTGCTGCTCCCCGGCATCTGGGTGTTGCTGATCATCATCGGCTTCACCGGCATCTTCTGGGGCACCGGCGTCGATCCGCTCAGCGAAGCGTTCGCCACCAGCGGGTCGTCGATGCTCACCTTGGGGTTCATCCGTTCGGAGGGCACGTGGCGCGTCGCGATCGAGTTCATCGAAGCCGGCCTCGGTCTCGCCGTGGTGTCGTTGATGATCTCCTACCTCCCCACCATCTACGGCGCGTTCAGCCGGCGCGAAGTGCTGATCGGGCGCCTCGAAGCGCGCGCCGGGCTGCCGCCGTCGGCCTCTGAGCTGTTCCGCCGATTCCATCGCATCGGTTGGCTCGACGAGATCGATGAGCTGTTCGAGGAGTGGGAGGTGTGGTTTGCCGACATCGAGGAAAGCCATTCGAGCCAGTCGGCCCTCGTGTTCTTCCGTTCGCTCCACTCGGGTCGGAGCTGGATCACGTCAGCCGGCTGCATGCTCGACTCAGCTGCCCTCCGCATCTCGCTGCTCGATCGCCCGTTCAACCCGAGCGGCGCCGTGATGATGCGCACCGGGTTCTTCTCATTGCGTCGCATCGCCGACTTCTTCGCGCTGCCATACGACCCCGACCCCGCGCCCGACGCGCCGATCTCGGTGACGCGGGCCGACTTCGACCAGCTCTGTGTCGAACTTGAGGAAGCCGGTCTCGCGTTGAAGCCCGACCGCGACCAGGCGTGGCGCGACTTCGCCGGCTGGCGGGTGAACTACGACAGCGTCCTGCTGCAACTCTGCGCGCTGGTGATGGCGCCGCCCGCGCCGTGGTCGAGTGATCGGATGCCGACCCGTCCGCGCATCCGCTTCCGGCCGACCAAGCGGGATCGCGTCGCGTCGCCGTCGATACGCTGACCGACGTGTCCACCCTGGTGCCCGTCATCGACTTGGCGGCATGGCGCGACGGCGACCGCAGCGTGGCCGAGGCAATCGATCGCGGCGGACGCGACGTCGGCTTCTTCCAAGTGGTGGGGCACGGCATCGCACCGTCGGTGATCGACGAGATGTTGGCAGCGACCTCCACGTTCTTCGCACTCCCCGAAGCGACGAAGCGCACCTACCAGCCGCCCTCGGCGGAGGTGAACCGGGGCTACGCCGCGCGTGGAGCAGAAGGACTCGCCTACAGCGTGGGGGTGGAGCGCCCGGCCGATCTGTTCGAGGCGTTCAACATCGGCCCGGACGTCGTCGACGAGCATGACCCTGCCATCGCCGCCGAGCGACACCGGCTCTTCGCTGAGAACATCTGGCCGACCGACGTGCCAGCGCTCCGGCCGGCGCTTGTCGCCTACATGGCGGCCGCGCGTGACGTTGCCGACACGCTGCTCGACGCGTTCGCCGTCGCACTCGGCATGCCCCACGGTTGGTTCCGGCCCTTCACCACGCACTCCACCGACACCCTGCGGGTCAACCACTACGAGACCCATCCGGGGGATCCCGACCCCGCACCGGGTCAGGTCGGCATGGGCGAGCACACCGACTACGGCATCGTGACCGTGCTCTACGCCGATCGGGTGGCGGGCCTGCAGATCATTGGCCCCGATGGTGCCTGGCACGATGTGATCCCCGAGCCCGGCGCGCTCCTCGTCAACCTCGGCGACCTCACCGCGACGTGGACCAACGACCGATGGCGTTCGACGTTGCATCGAGTGCTCCCGCCGGCCCGCGACCAGCACGCCGTGCGGCATCGTCGGTCGGTTGCGTTCTTCCACGACGGCAACCACGACGCACTCATCGAGTGCCTCCCCAGCTGCGTGTCGGTCGATCGCCCGGCTCGCTACGCGCCGATCCGCGCGGGCGAGCACCTGATGAACAAGCTGCTCGGTCCACGCACCAGCACCGTCTCGATCGCCACCGACACCACCGGCGGCCGCCTCAACACCAACACGATGTGACAACACGTCCGTACGTCGCGACGTGTTGTCATGCCACGTTCGCCGGGGCGGGTGTCCGAGGGCGCGGGGGCGCGTGTCAGCGAACGAGGATGACGACGCCGAGCACGCTGGCTGCCATCACCCCGACCGGCGTTGCCCAGGCGACCCAGGAGGGTTGACGCTTCCACGGCGGAGCGAGCATGAACCAGCCGCAGATCGCGCCGCCGGCGATGCCACCGAGGTGACCGCCGATCGAGATGCCGGGGATGACGAACGTGATGAACAGGTTGATCATCAGCGTGCTGCCGAGCCCGGTACTGAAGATGTTGACCCCGCGGCGATGCATGCCGATCGCTGCAGCTGCCATGAGCCCGAACACGGCGCCCGACGCACCGCCGGTGATGCCATCGCCGCCGAGCAGGATCACACCGAACGACCCGGCGAGCAGACTCGCGAAGTACATCAACGCGAAGTTCAACCGTCCGAGGGCTCGCTCGATCAGGTTGCCGAGCTGCCACAGGATGAACATGTTGAAACCGAGGTGGAGCAAGCCGAAGTGCAGGAAGCCCGAGGTGACGAGGCGGTACCAGTCGTGGAACGGAGCCTGGAGGAAGTACTCGTTCAGCCCGATCCGGTACGCCACCGAGCCGGGTCCGATGTAGCCGCCTCCCATGAGCGAGCTGGGCGTGACGATGGCGCCCCAGAGGTAGACCGCCAGATTGATGGCGATGATCACCTTGGTGACGAGCACCGACTCGCCCGCGTTCCAAAAGCGTGCACGGGTCGCCACGTCCGGGCGGGCTGCCTTTGCGCAGTCGAGGCAATGCGACCCCACTGCGGCTTGCACCAGGCACTCGCTGCACGCGGGCTTGCCGCATCGGGTGCAGCTCCGACCGGCTTCGCGGTCGGGATGGCGGTAGCACCGCGAGATCAGCTGCGCATCGCTGGGCGCCGGCGAAGGCGGGGGAGGGGGGAGCGCCATTCGGGCAGGCTATCCAGCAGGATCCTGGTGGTGACCGGGGTCCACCACCAGGCCACCGGCCAGGCCTGCGTCCCACCAGCGGCGCAACACCGACCAGGCGTAGATGCCCGTGGCGTGGCCGTCGCTCCACTCGATTGAGAGTCCCCACGCCCCGTTGAGCTCGGCGTGGCGCACGCTCACGGTGGTCGACCCGCCTGGCACAGGCCAGGCCTCGCCGCCACGTTCGCGGATGCCACGGCACGCCGCGCACGGGCACACGGCACGCAGGGAGTCGACCGGGAACTCGCACACCTCGCCGTCTTCGAACGTGACGGTGACGGCTCGATCGCGGACGATGTCGATGTCGGCGGGTGTCTCCCTTGCGAGGTCGCTCACACGCCCACCGCTTGGAGCATCAGTGCAACGATCACGACCGAGATGATGACACCGTTATAGGCCGTGTGCGCGGTCGTCGACTCGAACGTCGCCTCCCTGCGCGAGTTCGTCCGCCGGAACGTCCGCAGATACACGCCCAGGAAATACGCGCCGCCTGCAGAGAGTGCGATTGCAACACCGATCGGAATGCCGATGATTGCGTGGATCAGCCCGAACTGGATCGTCTTCAGCACACGGCGGCGAGTCGACCAGTCTTCGGCCCCTTCACGAAACATCCGCTCCTCGGCGTTTGCGAACAGCGGGAGCGCTGGGATCAGCAAGGCGACGAACACCGCTGGGATGAGCCACTCGAGCGCCGTGCCTCGCGTCTCGGTCGTACTGCCGAAGACCGGGTTCCCATCGCCGCCGATCGCGCTCCACCAACCCCACGACAGGCCGGGTACCTGCACCAGTGCGATGGCCAATGTGATGACGACGGTGAACACGAACGGCACCGGCCAGAGGTGACGCCAACCGAGACGACGACGCACCTCGCTGACCACGAAGCGACCGCGACTGCTCCGCGAGAACCGGACGCCCTGCACGAGCCGGAATGCCATGAACCCCAACACCGCGACCGTGAGGGCGGTCGTGATGTGGTCGGTCAACGCGGGTCGGCGCGCTCGGCGAACGCCGCGGCGGCCGACGGCTCGCCGAGCAGGTGGCCCTGCACGAAGTCGCAGCCGAGCATGCGCAACCGGTGCAACTGCTCAGCCGACGTGACCCATTCGGCGACGACCTGCTTGTCGAGCGCGTGAGCGAACTGGATGATCGCGCGTACCAGCGGATCGTCCTCGCCGTTGGCGCCGAGACCACGAGCGACCGTGCCGTCGAGCTTCACGATGTCGGCCGAGCAATCGCGCAGCGCCGTGAGCGACGACACGCCGATCCCGAAGTCGTCGAGCGCGATGCGAACCCCGAACCGCCGCAGCGCCTGCAACGCGCGCTTGGTGGAACTGGTGTCGTCGTTGAGCGTCGCCTCATCGAAGTCGAGGGTGAGCTGGGCCGGGTTGAGGTCGTGCGATCGAAGCACCGACAGCACGCGCTCGACGAACGTGCCTTCCTGCAACTGGCGTGGCGAGATGTTGACGTGCAGGCTGAAGCTGCGATCGACGACGCCTGAGGCCAGCCAGGCACTCGCCTCGGTGCAGGCTTGTGCGAGCACCCAGTCGCCGATCGGCACGACCGCACCCGATTCGTCGGCGAGGTGCAGGAACTGCGCGGGCAGCAGCGTGCCGCGGGTGGGGTGCTCCCACCGGAGCAGCGCCTCGGCGCCGGCAACGCGACCGCTGTGCGTGGAGATGATCGGCTGGTAGGCGATGGAGAGCTCACCGTTGGGGAGTGCGCGCTCGAGCTCGGCAGCGAGTTCGCGCTGTTCGGCGCCCTCGGCCCGCATGGCGTCGGTGTACATCTCGACTCGTGACCGTCCGCGTCGCTTGGCCGTGTACATCGCGACGTCGGATTGACGCAACAGCGTGAGCGCCGCATCGGTCGAGGAGACGTTCTCGACGAGGCTCGTGCCGGCCAGCGCGACGCCGACGCTGACGGTGACGTCGACCTCGACGCCGCGAATCATCATCTTCCCGCTCAGCGCGAGGCGGATCCGCTCGGCGAGCTCGAGTGCCGAGTGCTCGTCGATGCCGCCGTTGCAGAGGACGACGAACTCGTCACCACCGATACGCGCGATCACATCGGACGGGCGCGTGGCGTGCGCGATCCGATTGGCCACCTGCGACAGCAGGGCGTCACCGACGTCGTGGCCGGCGTTGTCGTTGACGTCCTTGAGCTTGTCGAGGTCGAGGAACAACATCGCGACCTGGCCGCGTGTGCCGCGGATCCGTTCGAGTGAATCGGCGGCGGTGCGCAGCAGGAGGATGCGGTTGGGGAGACCGGTGAGCGCGTCGTGCGTCGCCTGGTGCATCAACTCGCTCTGCATGTGCGTGCGGGCCGTGACGTCACGGATGACCGCGCCCCAGTAGTCGATCACCCCTTCGTCGTCGCGGTGAATGACGAGATCGACATCGAGGATCCGCTCGAGCCCATCGGGCCCACGGAATCCGACCTCGCCGGTCCACTTGGTGGTGACCGACGCCTGCAGCAGATCGCGCGGCATCTGATCGCGCACGGTCTGCAGGAGGTTCCGCACCGTCGGCTCTTGCAGCACATCGGCCGAGGCGTCGAGACCGAACAGCGTGCGGGCAGTGGTGTTGATGTAGGTCGGAGCACCGTTCCGGTCGAGGATCACAACTGCGTCAGCTGACCGTTCGACCACACCGAGCAGGCGGTCGAGGAGCTCGTTGCGCTCGACCGATTCGGTGTCGTCGAGTGCGACGCCGGCGTACCCCTGAATCTGACCGTACGCATCGCGGACCGGGCTGGCGGTGACGCGGATCCACAACAGCCGACCGTCGCGGTGCCACACCCGGAAGGCGGTGACGAAATCGCCGTCGCGTTCGGCCGCGAGCCGCCAGGCGGTCTCGGCAGCGGCACGATCACCCGGATGCGCGTTCGCCCACGGCGTGGTGCGCGAGGTGGGGATTTGCCCGCCGAGGGCGAGCGTGCGGAACGATGGGTTCGCCGCAGTGAGACGACCCTCGCGGTCGGCCTGGAAGATCGCCACCGGCAGCGTGGTGAGCGGCTGCCCGCTCAGCGGACGCAGGGGAGCGAGCGGTTCGGTCATCAGCCGAGCCTCGAGAACGAGCCGGTCACCGAGGCGCTCGCCAACGTCGCGCCATCGATGAAGGCGAGCAGGTCGGCGGCAGGGCCTCCGCTTGCCAGTTCGGTCTGCTGCGACAGGAAGTGCACCGTCAGTTCGTAGCGGTGGATCTCGTTGGCCGGCGGGCACGGACCCGTGTAGCCGTCGGTGCCCGCCGAGTTGGTGCTGGTGATCGCGAACTCGGGGACAACGCTTTCGGCGAGCGTCGTCGACTGCGGATCGATCCCCGACATCGCCCAATGCACGAACCCGGGTGCTTGCAGATCGGTGAGGGTGACGGCGATCTCGACGGTGGTGGCGGGCGCGCCCGACCACGAGAGCGCCGGCGCGATGTTGGGGCCGTCGCAGGTGTAGCGCGCGGGGATGCTCGTTCCCTCGGTCCACGGTGCGATGAGGGCCGGAGACGTCAGCTCCGCGACCGTGACCGCGGGGGCTGTGGTCTCGACAACTTGGCCACTCACGCCATCGGTGACGACGGGCGCGGTACTCGGGGTGGAGACGCTCGCGTTCTGATCGGAACTCGGCGGCACGAGCGTTCGGCCGTCGTCGTTGCACGCAGCGAGGAAGACGACCGCGGCCGTAGCACCCATGAGAGCCGCCCGTCCGCGCATGGTCGAATACTAGGCGGCGGGCCCCCGAGCGCACGGCGTTCCTTGGGTAGGGTAGGCCGTGTGACCCATTCATCCCTGGTCTTCTTGACGGTTCACGCACATCCCGATGACGAGGCCTCCAAAGGCGCGCCCACGTTGGCGATGTACCGCGACCGCGGCGCCCGCACCGTGCTGGTGTGCTGCACGGGTGGTGAGGAAGGCGACCTCCAGAATCCGCACCTGCGCGAACCCGGACAGCCGTTCCACGGGCTCACGCCCGAGCAGGAGAAGGCGAAGGTCGCCGAGTTGCGTCCGGACGAGCTGCGCCGGTCGGCCGAGATCATCGGGTTCGGCCGAGTCGAGATGCTCGGGTATCGCGATTCGGGGATGTCCGACACGCCACCGAACGATCACCCCGAGTCGTTCCATCAGGCGCCGCTCAACGAGGCGGTCGGGCGGCTCGTCGCGATCATTCGGCAGGAGCGCCCGCAGGTGCTCATCACCTATGGTGACGACCAGCGTGGTTACCCGCATCCGGACCATCTGAAGGTCCACGACATCAGCGTCGTGGCGTTCGATCGGGCTGGCGATCCGTCGTGGTATCCCGAGCTCGGTGAGCCGTGGCAGCCGCTGAAGCTCTACTACTCCACGTGGAGCAAGGCCCGTATGGTCGCGATGCACGAGGGCATGATCCGGCTCCGCGGTCAGTCGCCGTTCGATCAGACGTGGCTCGACCGTCCGGGCGCCGACCATCGGATCACGACCCGGATCGACGTGGGCGGCTACCTCTGGGCGCGCAGCGGTGCGCTCCGGGCGCACGCCACGCAGGTCGATCCGACGGAGGCGTGGTGGTTCGGCCTCGAAGATCACGAACTCGCCGAGGTCTACCCGTACGAGGAGTGGATCCTCGCTCGCTCGCTCGTGGGGGAACCTGAGCCCGGCGAGATCGAGACCGACCTGCTCGACGGCATCGCCGTTTCGGACGAGGCGATCAGCGGATGAGCACGGTTCAGTACCGGGTCGCGTTCGGTAAGAAGGACGAGGCGGTGGAAGGCCCGGATGACGCGGCCGTCGTCGTGTCGATCGCCGCCGCCGATGCGGGGCTCGACCCGTCGCTGGCGTTCATGCAGGGCAAGCTCAAGGCGACCGGCCACACCGGTGTGCTGTTCGACGTGTTGCGCAACGGCGACGCTGCGGCTGCGATCAGCCGGCTCGCATCGCGTCCCTGAGGGCGCGGTAGCCGACCAGCACGGCACCGCTGTCTCGGATCAACTCGGCCAACGTGGCATCCGTGGTGACGAGTGCCAGGTCGTCGATCCAGCCCTCGGCGCTGTCGGTGAGGGCACGCACCTCGGGCGTGTCGATCGCTGGCTGCACGTGCACCTCGGTGACGCCGGGTTGCAGGTTGCGGATCGCGTCGTACACGCGCTCACGGCTTCCTGCACGCCAATGGTGGTCGAAGTGGTCGGGGAACACGACGCCCTCTGCGGCGGCGAGGTGACGGAACGGGAACCCGGCTTGGTCCTCGCCGATGGTCGACGGGAGCCGGATCGGCAACTGAAACTCGACGGCCAACTCGAGATACACGTCGAAGAACTCGGGGCGGAGCGTGATCGACGTGATGTGCGGCGCGAGGTGAGTGACGTCGATGCCCCATGCGAGTGCCCGCTCGATCTGGGCTCGGCATTCGCGGAGCACCTCGGCCGGGTCGGCGTGCTCCCACAGGTCGGTGACTGCCTGAGGGAAGCCTCCGTCGCCCGACAGCAGCGAGGGCGCATGCGTGATGGGGCCGAAGCGATACGCCTCGTACTCGCAGTTGAGCGTGAGGTGGACACCGAGGTCGTCACCGTCGTAGGCCGATGCGGCGTGGCGGGCCCACGGGGCCGGCACCATGATCGACGCACACGTCGCGAGGCCCTGGCGCAGCGCCCGGTACACACCCTCGTTCGCGGCGTGACACGACCCGAGGTCGTCGCAGGAAATGATCAGGATGGTCGCGTCGGCGGGGTGCCCGAGTCGTTCGGCGAGCGTGGACATCGAAGCGAACGCTACCCGTCGCAGCCAGCCCAGAGGCCGAGATCGGCTTCACGCGCTGCGGTAGCCGCCGCCTTGAACTCCTCGACGTGGGCGACGTTGGGCGGGTAGGTGAGCAGGTTCGCGTAGCCCTTGGCGATGATCTCGAGGTTGACGAACAGCCCATCGTCGGCGCGATAGATGTAGCCGAGCAGTCGGTCGTACTTGTCACGCGCTTCCACGTCTCGCTCGATGCGGATGGGTGTGCCCTCGGGCAGGAGTGACTTGGTGAACGCGCTGGCCTCCGGCCCGAAGCACTCAACCGGTGAATCGGGCTTCACCGTCTCAGGGGTGTCGATACCGATGAGCCTGACCTTCTCGCGCTGACCGTCGATGATGGCGACGATCGTGTCGCCGTCGACCACGCGGTCGATGGTTGCGTTGGCCCCCGTGTTCGATGCCGCGCTTGCGTCGTCGGAGTTCGTGCTCGATGACTGGCCGCCACATGCGACGAGCAGCGTCAACGCCGCCAAGAAGGTTCCGATCCGCCTCATGCCCGACGTTCTATCGCCGGGGTGTGACAGCGCGCGGAATCGGATCGTCAGGTGTCGTCGTTCGCTCCGCGGTACCAGGCGTCGTTGCGGCAACGCCAACGGATCTTGGCGCGAAGCTCGTCGAGGCGGTCGAGATGGCGCTCCGGGGCGGGCTCGGTGTCGTGGTCGTGCATGTGGGGGATGCGGTTGTGGACCGTGCATTCGAGCCGGCCGTTGAACTGGCTGGTCGGCCCGCCCTTGGCGGCGGGGACGATGTGGTCGACGTCGCAGCGGTCGGCGCTGATGTCGCAGTCGGATCGGTGCCGACATCGACGGTCGCGGACCTGGATGGCTCGGCGGAGCGCGCCGACGAACGTGCGGCGGGACGAGACGGCGACGACGGTGCTGGGCCCGTCGAACAGGATGGATTCGATCTCTGCCTCGCCGAGGTGAGTGACGAGTTCGCCGGGGGTGATGACGATGCCGTTGCTCAGCTCGCAGAGCCGGTCGAGGGTCCGCTCGCCGATGAGCACGGTGAACAGCGGTCGCGG